>JAOZNZ010000258.1 GCA_029933535.1 bacterium
TCTTATCAACAAATGGGACGTCTCGAAGATCCTGAATTCACAATTAAGGATGTTCTTATAACAACTCTGTATCCGGGAGCTACTGCTGAAGAAGTTGAAAGAGAAGTCACCGATGTAATTGAACAGGCTGCACAGCAGCTTGGCCAGACTAAAGAGGTGGTTTCCGAATCGCATGTTGGTTTCTCAATTGTGACGGTTACAATTAAAGATAAGTACGATAAATATTCAATGCCGCAGGTAAAAGATGAACTCAGGCGAAAAATCAGCGATTCTTTAAATAAACTTCCTCCGGGAGCGGGAGAGCCGGTTATCAACGATGATTACGGTGATGTTTATGGCGTGTATATAGCTTTTACAGGGGATAATTACAGCATTGCAGAACTTTATGACTATATGAAATTCCTGAAACGAGAACTGCTGTTAGTTCAGGATGTAAAAAAAGTCGAGATTTTCGGTAATATACCTGAAGTGGTTTATGTAGAAATGTTAAGGGAAAAGATGTCCCAACTTGGTATTACCCAACCGCAAATATATGACGCTCTTTCTTCTAAAAATCTTGTTTCCGATGCCGGAAAGATTGTGGCAGGAACTGATTATATTCCTATTCAGCCGTCCGGCGAATTTACATCAGTGGATCAGTTTGGTGATTTGCTGATCAATAGTGATCCCAAAAAGCTTATTTATCTTCGTGATGTAGCTAAAATAACTCGTGGTTATCAAGATCCTCCGGTTTATATTCAAAGATTTAATGGAAAGCCGGCTTTGGCACTTGGAATATCATGTGTTGAAGGCGGGAATGTAGTTACAATGGGTGACGCTCTTGCCGCGCGGTTTAAGGAGTTGAAATCTCAAGCGCCTGCAGGTATAGAAAGCGGAATTATGGCGTTGCAGTCTGTGTCGGTAACCAAAGCAGTAAACGGTTTTGTAATAAACCTTCTTGAAGCAGTAGCTATTGTTATTATTGTATTATTGATATTTATGGGCCTTCGAAGCGGCCTTATTATTGGTGCAGTACTGCTTATCACAATTTGCGCGACCTTTATTGTAATGAAGTCACAGGGAATTATGCTTGAAAGAATATCTCTTGGCGCTCTTATTATCGCTCTCGGTATGCTTGTGGATAATGCTATTGTTGTAACTGAAGGACTAATGGTTAAAATTCATGCCGGGGAAGATAAAATTAAATCCGCTAATGAAGTCGTTGGCCAATCAATGTATCCTTTACTTGGCGGAACACTTGTTGCAATTACAGCTTTTGGAGTAATTGGATTATCTGATGATTCCACCGGAGAATTTTGTCGTTCGTTATTTCAAGTAGTTGGCATATCATTATTACTGAGTTGGGTTACTGCAATAACGGTCACACCGTTTTTGTGTACGATGTTTTTTCATGCAAAACCTAAAATTGAAGGGGAAAAAGAAGAAGACCCTTATGCCGGCGCCTTTTTTCGGGTATATAAAAAATTCCTGAGCATATGCCTGCGTTTCAGATGGTTTACTGTCGCTGTTATGATCGGCTTGCTTGCACTTGCACTTTATGGATTCCAATTTGTAGATAAAACATTTTTCCCTCCTTCAACTATGCCGCAGTTTATGGTCAATTTCTGGCTGCCTGAAGGAACCGATATCCGTGAAACAGAAAAAACTGCTGCCGTAATAGAAAAACATATTTTGGAACTCGATCATGTTACTGATATAAGTACTATTGTCGGCCAGGGGGCCGCGCGATTTCTTTTAACATTTACCGCGGAAAAAAATAACAGTTGCTATGCTTATTTCCTTGTGTCGGTTGATGATGCAAAATGGCTTTCGAAATTGATGGCTGAAGTTCAAAAATACCTTGATGAAACTCAACTCAATGCCGCTTCCGTTGTACAGGCTTTTGAAATGGGACCGGGCGGCGGGGCTAAAATTGAAGCACGATTCAGCGGGCCTGAAGGAAAAGTGCTGCGTGAAATTGCTGAACAGGCTGAAGCAATTATGTATGCAGACGGCGGAGCAAGAGGCATTCGTACAGACTGGAGACAAATGATTCCTGTTGTCAAACCTATTCTTTCGGAAGTTCAGGCACGGCGTGTAGGTATTGAGCGTCCTGATTTATGCAAAACAATGCAAATGTCTTTTGACGGAACGAAAGCAGGAATTTATCGCGAGAGGGATGAACTTCTTGATATTATAGCAAGAGCTCCTGAAAACGAAAGAAACGATATCTCAGATATGAATAATTTACAGATATGGAGCCCTGCTGCAGAAAAAATGATACCCCTGAGACAGGTCGTTTCAGGATTCGATACCGTGTATGAGGACAGTATCAGATTCAGAAGAGACAGAAGACCAACTATTACTGCTCAATGTGACCAGAGAACTGGTCCCGCAACTCTTTTGTTGAGCAGGATCAAACCCCAAATAGAAGCCATTAAACTTCCACAGGGGTATACATTGGAATGGGGTGGAGAATTCGAAAACTCTAATGATGCTCAGGCCGGTATTGCAGCTAATGCGCCATTATTTTTAATTACAATGGTGTTGATAGTGATATTTCTCTTTAATTCTATCCGGCAGCCTCTTGTTATTTGGTGCACTGTCCCATTTGCTTTGATTGGTATAACAGCCGGTCTTTTGCTGACAAGGCAGCCGTTCGGCTTTATGGCGCTACTCGGTATGCTTAGTTTGGTTGGTATGCAGATAAAAAATGCTATTGTTTTGGTAGATGAAATAAATACGCAGCTTAAATTGGGTAAACCGCCCTTCACAGCTGTTCTCGATTCCGCGGTAAGTCGTATTCGTCCGGTTAGCATGGCTGCAGCAACGACAGTACTTGGAATGATGCCGTTGCTTTTGGATGCGTTTTTCAAATCAATGGCAGTAACGATAATGTTTGGTCTTACATTTGCCTGTATTTTGACAATGATTATTGTGCCAGTATTTTACGTAATGTTCTTTAAGATTAAATGGGTAAAAGAGGTTCAGGGATGAAATTAACCTAATTGATCTAATTAACCTAAACAATGACCAAAGCAAGAAAAAACCAATTTGTTCATTTCTTCTTTTGGATTATTTGGATTTCTTTAGAGTAATTAGAAATTAGGTCAATTAGAATAATTATATTATTCATCGATTCCCCCTTTTAAGGCGAAGACCGGCGTATGCTGGTGGGTGTCCAAAGGACGGGGGATGTTTTCCAAGGAACAGTTAACAACATTTTGTAATTTAGTCAATTTCTTATTGATTATTCTTTCTTATCTATCGAGTCAAGATGTTCGTGTAGAATTCGGCGTACTTCTATAATGGTCTGTGGTTTTATTTGCGCGCCATGGCCTGAATGCACAATTTTCTCAGATTCGGCGCCATTAAGATGTGAACTCTCGTATGACACGATACCATCCGTTCCGCTTGGTGTATTCGCCGCGTCTTTGTTGCCGATAATTGAGTGAAATGTTATATTTGATGCTATCGGTTGTTCTGCCATAATCATTAGTGTCGGGTTATCAGGCCGGAGACAGTCGATTCCCGTTGGAATACGCCCGAGTTTAGCCTCCCATTTATCTTTGTCACTGCTCTCTTTCGTTAGCGTCATTAAATCGACAGTCGCATCGGTAAGTCTCCCACCTAACTTTGTGATCCATGCGCCGAACCGCGCTATGGGTTTGTATGTGAGTGATGAACCGCGATGGGGAGTTGAAATAAAGACTGCACGGGAAACAAATGGCAGGTGATCGAAAAGAAACAGTTGCTCAATCAACAAACGCGATTCCGGTTTCAATTCATACTCATCCAGCGGCTTGTCAGCGATAGCATTCAATAGCAGGTTGCTGCTTTCCTGCACCATGAACTGCGTTAGGAGACCGCCCATGCTATGTCCGACCAGCACCATTTGGTCGAAAGCAGGATCTTTATGCTCCGGATCAAAAGTCTCGCGTACTTTATTTAGAGATTTACGCAGACCGGAGGCGGAATACAGAATAGGATTTCCCGTGGGATACATGAAGAACCAGAATTGGTAGCGCTTGCGCAGCACCGGATCGTTCATGAGCTCGTTCAGCATTTTCAGCCATGTTCTTGGCTCCGACATCAGGCCATGCACAAACACAAGCGGAATTTCATTGTGCTGATATGGCTCAAGCATGTGCAGTCCCTGCATATCCTTCCATATATCAACATCAAGCATTGCACGGAAAGCACGTGGTTTCGGCGTTTTACTAACCATATACGCGAGTGGCGTTGTGAAGTCGGTCTCAAGCGGCACTTTTCTGTCACCAATACTGATTTCGTCCGTTCTGGTGGCGTCATAGAGTTCAAGATCGGCTCTATAAACAATGCCTGTTTTCCCTTTTGGAACATCCATGTCTTTCAAACGAAGAAATGCAGTCGCGGTAAGTGTCTGACCGACCAATGCCAGGAAACAGTCTTTTTTGCGTTTCTGTTCTATAGCCTGAGATGAAGGTACTGCGATGATAGGAACACCAATGCCATAGGTTCTGTAATGTGTATCAATTCCTTTAACCTCATACCCGTATGTAACTATAAGATCATCGAATTCCTCGGGTTGCCACAAAAGCTCAGAATGGCGTTGTTCAAGCAGTAACTCACCATTTAACATCGGTAAACGCATATTTTTTTTGAAACGTATATTCTTGCTTTGCGCGTATATAATCATGGCCGCCATAGAGCGGTTGTATATATCACAAGATAGCCGGGAATATGGACTGTAGGGGCTTAACGGCGGACCGTATACAGGGTCAAATAAATATTTGTACGCGTAAACCATACTCGACGTATGAAACGGCATGGCATCGGAAGATAATTCTCCCTTACGTTCTGCCTCGTAGAAACACAATTCCATGAGCGCGAACAGGTTTTCCCGATTCGGATGGTCATTCAGTTCCTTGTCCAGGCTGATAAGCATGGGAATCGGATCGCTCCGCCATTCGTTAAGCAGATCCTCCGATTTAAGGAATTGAATTGTACGTTCAGATGGATAACCCTCATTAAAAATATTGCTGGTGATTTTCCTGAAGCGTTCTCTTGCACTGATCCTGGTTACACCTATTTTCTGTGCGCAGCCGGAGAACAGAATAACACAGCACACGTTCAAAAGGAAAAAACGAGATTTCCATGATTGCATATTTTTTTTCATTGTTACTCCTTGACATACAAAACTGAATACCGGATAATATTAGGCGTAATAAAAGAAAAGGAAAATAGAAAAATATGCCGCACTTTTGTACGGCATAGTTATAAAAAATTAGCTGTTTGAAAAATGACTATTCAGGTGGTGATTATTCTCCGGTAACATGTGTTGTGTATTTCTGGTAAATCAGAAGAACATTTATGTATTCATGTTCTACAGTCT
>JAOZNZ010000259.1 GCA_029933535.1 bacterium
GTTTCCGGAATTCCGGGAAAATTCTCGACTTCAATGGATACTATTAACTGTCCACCGGGTGTGGCGCCTTCAAAAACAATAGGGGAGAGTGCCGCGCGAGCGGTATAAATTGCCGCGGTAAGTCCTGCGGGTCCTGAGCCGATAATAACTACATTTTCCATTTTATTATTTGGTTAATGTTAAATTTTACTTAGAAAGTTTATTGTGTTCTGTTTTGAGAAAGTTCTCAAGTTCCTTCTTTAATCTTGGAATAAATTCCGCTAAAGGTTCTTTTATCCTTGCTCCTGAAGCACATTTGTGACCGCCTCCGTTAAACAATTTTGCTAATTTACTAACGTTTAAATCCTGAGTCTTTGATCTTAAACTAAGACGCAGCGTGTCGGAATTCGGACTCTCTGTAATCATACACGCGATTTTTACACTCATAATAGACCTTGGATAATTTACGAAATCTTCAGTGTCAAAATTTATGAGATTCTCTCTTTTTATCATCTCTGATGAAACGTACATTATCGCTCCGGTACCATCGGAAATTAATTCAAGCGTATTCAATGCGGCACCGAGAATTCTAATATATTCGGGAGAATGTGAATTATAAATTATTGAAGTAATTTCCGAAGTGTTAATTCCGGTTTTTAGCAATTCAAGAGCTATTTCAAAAGTACGGTAATTTGTGTTTGAATACGCAAAGCAGCCTGTGTCGGTTATTATAGCAGCATAAATCGCTTCAGCAATAGCTTTGGTTATTTTTATATCAAGCAATTTTAAAATATCATAAATAATACAGCCTGTCGCTGCATAAGACTGATCGGTGTGAATATATGTAAAATTATTTTCAACGGCAATGTGATGGTCAATCGCCAATACCGGCGTTTGAGTATGACTGAAATCAAGCTTTGCGCCGATCCTTGTTTCTACAGCAGTATCAACAACAATTATCAAATCAAAACTATCTATATTTTCCTGACATGGTTTTTCGAAATCTGTTTTTATAAAACGATATTTTAGTGGCAGAGACTCATCAGACCATACAGTAATTTTTTTCTCAACCGATTGTAAACCAAGTGATAGCGCAGCCATTGAACCAACGCAATCACCATCCGGATTGATATGTCCCAGGATCAAGATGTTATTTGCCTGGTCAATTATTTGAACGGTTTTGTTTAATTCGATTTTTTTCATTAAGCATCATCTGGATGTGCTTCATTCGCAACATTATCAATTAACTTATCAACTTTCAATGCTTGTTTTAAATCCTCGTCAATCTCAAAAATAAGTTCGGGGGTGAAACGCAATCTCACCGAATTTGCCAGCAAATGTCTGATGTGAGGCTGGCGTATTCTTAACTTTTCTAATGTCGCCTTCTCATTCCCGGCCATTACAGTTAGGAAAACACGAGCGTGCTGAATATCGCCACTGACAATTACTCTTGACAAAGTAATCCATCCATATTTTTCCGGTAAAAATTCTTTTTGAATTATTTTACTCAGTGCACGTTTAACAAGTTCATTCAATCTATTTGTTCGTTCAATTGCCATTTTTAATATCGGGTTTTTAATTTAATAAGGAATTACTGTCTCTTATACTTTTTACTTGAGAGTTGAAAATTCGAAATTGGAACTTCTCTTTGATATTAAAATATAATTTGTGTACAGTGAGTTACGGATCAAGTATCAAGTATCAAGTATCAAGCATCCAGTATCCTAAAGCTGCGGGGTTTCCTGCTCAAGCTTGTATGTCTCGATCCGGTCGCCCTCCTGGTAGTCTGTACAATTTCTGAGAATAATACCGCATTCCATTCCTGCCCGAACATTTTTAACTTCATCTTTCAAATGCTTGAGAGATTGGATTTCACCTTCAAATACTAACTCGTCATTCTCGCGGTATAATTTCGCTTTATTTGTTCTTTCCACTAAGCCGCTTGTAATATAACATCCTGCAACAACTCCTGACGAAAGCTTAAATACCTGGCGAATCTCAGCTGAACCGGTAGTTACTTCTTTGTAAACCGGTTCCAATAAACCTAGCAGTGCAAGTTTTATTTCATCTGTAGCGTGATAAATTACATCGTAGTGTTTGATCTCTACACCTTCGTTTGAAGCTAGAGAATGTGCCGATGATGATGTACTAACTTTAAATGCAAGAATAATTGCCTGACTTGCGGAAGCAAGCATCACATCATTATCATTTACATCACCTACTCCACATGATATAATAGACACCTTGACTTTATTAGTTGAAAGACGTTCTATCGCGCTGCGAACAGCTTCGGTAGTGCCCTGTGTATCTGATTTGAGAATCATAGATAACTCTTTTATGTCTTCCTGAGACATACGGCGATAAAAATTCTCAAGTGAAATTTTCTTCGCTTCAGCATGCTCTTTCTGCTTTTGCTCAATTTGTCTTTTCTCTACTAATTCTTTGGCGTGTTTTATATTCGTCGCTACACGAAATTTCGTGCCCGGGGTTGGTACCTGGCTGAAACCAAGAACTTGGACCGCGCAACTTGGACCTGCTTCATCTATCAGTTCACCTTTTGTATTAATCAAAGCGCGTGCTTTTGCGTAAGAGGTATCGCAAACTATTGGATCGCCTTTCTTTAATGTTCCGTTTTGAACAAGCATACTGACTGTCGCTCCTTTTCCGGGATCAACATCCGCTTCGATTACAACGCCTTCGGCAAAAGCTTCTTCCTGTGCTTTAAGTTCAAGAATCTCAGCTTGAAGTGCTATCATTTCAAGAAGATTATCAAGCCCTTCTTTGGTTATTGCTGAAACATTACAACAAATGGTCTCTCCACCCCAGTCTTCAGGCGTAAGATTCCTTTCGGCTAGCTGGCGAAGAACTCGTTCAGGATCTGCTCCCGCAAGATCAATTTTATTTACAGCAACAATAATCGGCACATTCGCCGCGCGTGCATGATCAATAGCTTCAAGAGATTGTGGCATGAGTCCGTCATCAGCAGCTACTACAAGAACAGCAATGTCGGTGACGTTGGCTCCGCGAGCACGCATAGAAGTGAAAGCTTCATGTCCCGGTGTGTCAATAAAAGTTATCCATCCGTTATTAAAAGGAACTTCTGAAGCACCAATATGTTGTGTGATTCCTCCTGATTCTCCCGAAACAACGTCGGTTTTTCTGATGGAGTCAAGTAAAGATGTTTTTCCATGATCGACATGGCCCATAAATGTAACCACAGGCATACGTGTTGTATATTCAGCATTCGAATCTTCTGTTACTTCGGTATCAGCAAAAGCGAATTGTTCAAGATCGGTTTCCTGGGTTATAGTAATATCCAGTTTGAACTTTTCGGAAAGATCGTTTATGGTATCTTCACCTATAACCTGATTAATTGAAGCCATTACTCCGGATTGCATTAAAAATCCTATGATATTTCCAACTTTAATCCCTGTCGATTGTGAAAAATCTCGTATGCTGATAGGAATTTGTATGTTGATAGTGGTTTTCTGCTGTAAAGGTTTCTCTCCAGAACTCTTATGTGTCTTATGTCTCTTAAATGGACGCGAAGGTCCGCCACGCTTGATTTGTGAACTATCGGTACCTCGCATTTGCTGACGCTTTGATGCAAATTCAGACGTTCTGGGCTGATTTATTTTCGCTTCCGTATTCTTCACTCCGGCATAATGAGTCTTTGGACGCGTACGTTTAGTTAATGTTGATTTTTTGGCTTCTTCAAATGATGTAAGAATATCATTCGCTCCGGGACCGCTTTTTTTAATACGGTCGAGAGGAACTTTTTCAATTTCTTTCGCCTGTTTTCCAGTTTCAACTTTTTTATTCTCAGTTTTTACTGCTTTTGGAATTTTTTTATTATGAATAGTTTTTTCAGCAAGCTTTTCTTTGTCCTCCTGCTTCTTTATTCTGGCAATTTGTTTTTCTGCCAAATCACGTGCGCGGTCTTCCTGTTTTTTCTTTTCAGCTTTTTTCGCGGCTAATTCGTGTGTCTTTTTTTGTTCTTCTTTTTTCTTAACCTCTTCTTTTTTAGCAAGTTCAAGCGCCTTTTTTTCTTCTTTCTTCTTTATTTTTGCAGCTTCTTTCTCGGCAAGTTTACGTATTTTATCTTCCGCTTCCTTTATTATAGCAGCTTCTTTTTCAACTAACTTACGAGCTTTATCTTCTATTTTCTTTTTAGCGGCGTCTTTTTTTCTTATCGCATCTAATTTTTTATTTTCAACCGCTTTCTTCTTTTTCTCTACCTCGCGCTTTTTCTTTTGAATCTCACGCTTGGCAGCCGACTTTTTAGCTTTCTCAGCTTTATTTGCCGCTATAATCGCCGGTAACTCTTTTAGAGCCGCCGCTTCAGCTGTAAGCGAGACCGCATCCATATCGCGCTTGTAAATATAACCTTTCTCTTTTAAAAATTTTTTAAGGTCGGTTTTGCTGATCTTTAATTGTTCTGCTAATTCAAATAAATGCATAGAATTTTGCCTGGTGTAAATTTGATAATTTATGTAAATTTTTATTCCTTACAGACGATAATATCTTAATCGCCTTTTTCAGAATTATTCGTCTGATTTTGCAGACTCAAGTATCTTTTTAAGTGTTTTTTCGCCAATACCCGGAAGCGCTAATAATGTTTCTTCTTCAGCCGAAAGTAAATCATTTACAGTCTTAATTCCGGACTCTTCAATTACTTTAGCCTGTTTGGCTGTCAGCCATGTAACCTCATTAAGCTTTTTCGATGCGGTTGCAGCCTTAACTGCCTCAAATTCCTCGTCACTTGCAAAAATAGATCCACTTTCTTTTGCTGCTAAACTTGGTTTTATCACTGAGTCGTCGGGTGAGTCTGACGCAGGTTCGAAAATAGAGTCCGATTCCTTTTCGCTTGAAATGTCAACTCCATGCTCGGATGCAACTCTGTTTGCTTCTGTTTCTTTAACTACATCTACTTTCCAACCCAATAATTTGCTTGTTAATCTAATGTTCTGACCGGATTTTCCTATTGCAAGTGAAATCTGATCATCCGGGACAACTACAAGTATCCGTTCCGTTTCCGGATCGGCAAAAACCTGTACTAATTCAACAGGACTAAGTGCATTGGTAACATACTCCTCAACGCTATCACTCCATCTTACAATATCAATCCTTTCGCCGTTTAGTTCCTGAACAATGTTCCTAACGCGCGTGCCGCGTATTCCAACACATGCTCCGACAGAATCTATCTTGGAATCATGAGAGACAACTGAAACTTTGGTTCGATATCCCGCTTCACGTGCAATATTTTTGATCTCAACAAAACCATCATATATTTCCGGTACCTCAATTTCAAATAAACGACGAACTAAACCTGTTGTCGAACGAGATAAAATTA
>JAOZNZ010000260.1 GCA_029933535.1 bacterium
ATATTAAAAACTTCCACAGGAGTGTGCATATATCGATTCGGGATGCTGATCAACGAGGCCGCTACTCCCGCGCGTGAAAGTTGGATTACATTTGCATCGGTTCCTGTTCCTCGATTAGCCGCTTCGAGCTGAATTTTTATTTTTTTCTTTTTAGCTGTAGCAACGACTAAATCAAAAAGTTTAGGATTAAAGTTAGGGCCTCTTGAAACAACGGGCCCACCCCCGAGATCAATTTCACCGTTTTGTTTTTTGTTTGTTGCAGGTGACGAAGCAAAAGTAACATCAACTGCAAATGCAACATCCGGTTTTATACCGAAAGCGCTTGTTGTAGCGCCTCTCAATCCAATTTCTTCCTGAACAGTTGCGACAGCGAAAACAGAAGCGTCAAACTTTTTACCTTTAATGTATTTCAAAACTTCACCGACTACAAAAGCGCCGATTCTATCATCAACGCCTCGCGCAACATAAACCTGATCATGCAAATGTTCAAATCCTTCTGCGTAAGTAACCGGGTCGCCCACATCGACAAGTTTTTTGAGTTTTTTACAGTCATTAATTCCGGTATCGATCCAGAGGTCATGAAAGTGGGGAACTTTTTTTCCTTCTTCAGCAGTCATCAGGTGAATCGCCTTTTTACCGATTACCCCTTTAATCTGACCTTTTTTGTTATGAATAATCACACGTCTTCCCGGAATGATTTGAATATCGAATCCGCCGATCGGCTGAAAATAAATATAACCCTCATCGGAAATATAATTAACCTGAAATCCTATTTCATCAATGTGTCCGGCAAGCATAACCCGCGGTGTTCCTTTACCGTTTAGTGCTGCGATACTATTACCGTGAGTATCTCCTTTTACCGATTCAGCTACTTTTTTCATTTCTTTGCGCCAGACATTTCTGGCTTTATCTTCATAACCTGACGGACTTGGTTCATTAAGAAGTTGTTCGAGATAATTTACAGTTTGTTTTTTCATGGTATTATAAATTGTTATTCGTTATTCGTTAATCGTTATTCGTTATTCGTTAAATCATTGCAATCGTTAAATCACTATTTCCCCATCAATTTCTCATAAAGTTCACTCAGTGACTGAGATAAAACACGCGTTTCAGATACTGTCGTCATAAAATTTGTGTCTCCCTGCCACCGAGGTACAATATGCGCATGCAAATGTTCCGCAATTCCAGCACCGGCAATTGAGCCAAGATTTATTCCAAGATTAAAGCCATGCGCCTGAACGACTTTCGCAAGGCGGATTTTCCATTTAATAGTGAGCCTCATCATCTCAGCATGAACTTCTTCTGATAAATCTTCAGGATTGGCTTCATGAGCATAAGGGCAAACGAGCAAATGTCCCGGATTGTATGGAAAGGTATTCATCAGCACGTAACAATTTTCCCCACGTTCAAGGATTAAATTTTCTTTATCCTTTTCCTGTGAATCAGCAGCTTTGTCACAAAAAACACACCCGCCTTTTTTTAAGCCGAGAATGTAGCCTATCCGCCACGGTGCCCATATTTTCCCTAATTTTCCGTGTTCCATAAAATAAATATATTACAATTAATCGAATTAAATTAAAATTTCATATAGATTATACAAAAAACGCGAATAAACTTCCAATGGCTTATTGTTATGGGATGCGTATAAATTTTATAAATTAATAAAAGTGGTAATTCGTGTCTGTCTTTTCCTTTGACTTTAACTAGTGTCATGTCAAGTTTGTAATGATATACAAGCAAACACAAATGTGGCTGCAAGCGAGGCACGAGCTTGTGGACTCCACCGGCTCGCTCCGCTCTCCGGCAGCTACATCCTTTTTGATAACTTTACGGCGTTGACATGACACTAGGCTAATATGTGCGAGTTTTAAGCATTTTCCTGATATTTGAATATTCATACATAGATACGCTAATAATTTTTAGTGCAGAGCCCAATGAAAGCAGAGTTTCAGCGATAGCGGATTTAATGAAGAACGAAAGAATAGCGTGTCCGTATCTTTATCAACTTTAATTCTCATTGTGCCTTCTCCTTAGCCTTCTGTCAAAAAAGGCGGTAACAATTTTAGACGGTGACTTGTTATGCTTTAATGTCCTAACTAAATATTAATCTTGGCCTGATGGCAATCTTTCCAGTTTCATTTCATTAACGCAGTATTTAACACTCTTTTTAATATGTGGTACAACGGCGAATGATTCATCAAGATCTCTATCTAAATACTCGACGATGATCGTACCTTTGTTAATATTCAGGTTGGTGATTTTGATACGGTCACCTATGAACTTCTTGTCAGTATGGATTATCTCTTTCCCGTTGTTTATCAACAGGTAAAGTGTTCGAAAATTTCCTGAACCCCCATAATTTTCAAAAATAATTATAACACCATCAAGCAATCCGTCTCGATTCAGATCCGCTGTTGCGGTCTGTATCACTCTAATACTCAGATGATTGCCTTGGAAGGCACCATTGATCAGTTTGACGGGTTTACCCTCCAGATCCATCATATGAATGGATAGATTCAACATGTCTGGCGATACCTGTGGTTTGTCAACTTTTTGATGAACGCTTTGTTTATCAACTTGACAGGCAGTAGTAATGAGACTGATAAGGATAAATAAGAATGTAATTACAATCGAGTGGATTGGTTTAAAGTTATAAGTTATCTTCATGGTTTGCTATCTCATTATTGTTTTAGCTGGTTGCTCTCTTGGCATAACGCCCGAGTTGAGTGGCGGTGCGTAGCGACGTCCGGTGCAACAATTTGTTATACGCTTTTCAGCGTCCTTCCATTATTCTGTAATTTTTCTTTTCAAGGTAATTACCCAGCCATATAGAACTTAGAATAACTAATGGTATAGAAATAATCAATCTTATCAAAGTGAATTTTATCCCCATGAACGAAGATTCAAAAATTATCATTGGAATACGACAAATGGCGGAAGCACCTATGTATGTAAAAATAACACTAAGTTTTGCTCCTTTTTTAAACAAAGAATAAGCAACAGGAAAAGCTACATATAAGCCTCCAACAGTAGTTCCCGCAAGAAGTATAATCCAGATGTAACCCAGCATTCCAGAGTTTTTTCCTAAGTGTTTCTCAACATTTTCCTTTTTTACCCACACTTCAAACAAACCAACCACAACCAACAGGCTAATTACAGTGTAGCGGGGAATTCTGAGCCAAAGTTTTCCGGGAAACCATTTCATTTTTCTATTCACACAGCACTATATAATTATATGATTTACTGCTTAACAAATGATAACATAATAATGAAATTATTACTTTTTGTCAAATAATTTTTTCATGAAAAAAATAAATTTCGATTACAGATAACTGCTAAGTGAGGATGGTAATTTCGGGATGATAATATAACATGCTTGTCCAAAATTGATTTTTCGCGCAATCTTTTTATAGGAAATACTCTTTGAAAATTTCTCCGGCATATGAAGGTAAAATGCCAAGCGTCCATGCTAAATCTATCACAGTCGGCCGTTTACGAATTTCATGTGAGTGTAAGACCGCGGTAAGAGCGCGTTCAGTTGAGCAATTAATATCATTAAAATACCGTGCTGCGCCGGCTTTTTCGAGACATTCTGCTATTTTACCTGCCGGTCGGGCGCGTTTTTTAAGAAGAGATTTCAATTCACTCCAGTAATCATCTGAAGATAATTTATCTCTCATAATTTGTAATTTTTCCTGTTTGGCATTGTACTGTTCAGCAATAGAACCGGCAATATCACCCCAGAATTTTTCATCAATTTTTTCCGGCATTTTATGAATTTCAGGTTTATCAATCGATAAAATTCTTTCATACAATGCAGCGGCAATAATAGTGCCAATTCCAACCTGGCTGCCATGATAATAATGAGGAATTCCATCTACCGAACTCATCATATCCAACGTATGG
The DNA here is from genome assembly GCA_029933535.1 of bacterium. Taxonomy (GTDB): domain Bacteria; phylum Auribacterota; class UBA3054; order UBA3054; family B51-G9; genus B51-G9. Next base: position 3,907 of record JAOZNZ010000260.1, read on the forward strand.
CTAAACATATGTTCTCCACCGGATGCAGGAGCGGAAAATCCAATCATTGTCATAGCAAATCCGGTATACATAAGCCCTGTAACAAGAGCTTCAACAGCCTCCGGATCCCGCGTTTTTAATTTTTCGGAATTGTTAAAATACAAAGGTTCGATTTCATTAATTAATGATGCACACTCTTCACAAAAACGTTCGTTGAAAAACTTGTTGTTCATCACCCAATCAGTTGTACTTACCGGCTTGGCTAAAAGGTCACCAAGTCCTGATGAAGTTAATTCGTAAGGTGAAGAGATTATAATTTCCGGATCAACAAAAACCGCGAAAGGAGCGCGAGCATGAATCATGCTTTTTACTCCTTTAATCGCCGGCGCGACATTTTCAGCAGTATAGCCGTTCATACTTGCTGCTGTTGCGACAACAGCGTACGGAACCCCCCTTTCAAATGAGATCCATTTTGTCAGGTCATTAACAACGCCGCTTCCGACAGCAAGAAATGTGTCGGCATTTTCCAGAATTTCATTAAGGTTTGTAAAAGTGATATCATCGCAAACAGGATTATTATTTTCTTTTTCGGGAATAACAGTAAGTTGAACATTCCAGCCTGCATTTTCGAGGATTTTTTCAACTGATTTGCCTGCAGCGAGGTAAGTGTTTTTATCAGCGATTAAATTTACAGTTTTCCCGTTTACTTCCGAAGAAAGAATTTCCGGAATTTTGTCAAAAGCATTCGGGTCGTAAATAAAATATTTTGTAGGGATTGAATGAACACTGCCGCATGGGCAGTTGAAAGTTGTGCCAAGGATACTTTTTTTGACTAACATTTTATTCCTCAACATTCGGATGAAGATCTACGATCATTTTCCATTCGCCTGACACACAAATTTCATCACGTTGATTAAAAATATTAATTTCAGCGTTAACAATACCTTCTTTAGCGGTAAGTTTGCGTTTACCTTTTATCGCAACGTATACATAAATAGTATCGCCCGGAAAAACCGGCAGACGGAACTGCCATTCCATCTGTCGTAAAGCGATTGTGCTTCCGTCAACATAGCCGACTTTATTTATAAGACCTGCGGCATAAGAAACAATCATAAGTCCATGACATAGTGTTTTGCCATAAATTCCCTCACGCGCATATTCAGCATCCATGTGAAGAGGATTTGTATCGCCGGTAAGAGTTGCGAACATAACAACATCAGTTTCCGTAAGAGTACGAGTAGCGGTTCTGAAACCTTCGCCTACAGTATAGTCATCAAAATCGTAACAATGAACACCAATGCTTTGCTTCAATAGGATCTCCTTAAAAATTAAATAAATTTCTTTAAAGGTTCAAAAAATTCTTCAGCGGGAATAATACTATTTACTTTTCCTATGCCGGATCCTACCATAAATAATCCTCCATCAGTATCGCCG
>JAOZNZ010000947.1 GCA_029933535.1 bacterium
GCAAAAATTTTTAAAGAATCTTGAATTTTTAAATAAGGAATATTAAAAACGTAGGCATAAAATGAAAAATAATGTAAATAGACGGGATTTCATAAGGCTTTCCTTCGGAATGGGATTAATAAGTGTATTGAATCCAATTATACTCCACGCAGCACAAGGTTCCGGGGGAAAATGTGATGAGGATTTGTTATTGCCGGAGTTTAAAGTGCTCAAAGATAAATGTCTTACTTCTCAGAATAATAGTTTTGCGGAAGCATCCTCAATAGCGCTTGACGGGAATGGTAAAGCATGGGTAACCTGGCTAGCGAGAAAACAAAATGGCAAAGAAGCAATCATGGTAAATTCAAAGGAAATATCGGAAGATGGATATTATGATTGCCCTTGTGTTGCATGCGACAAGAACGGCAACACTATGGTTATATGGGTGAGTAATGTTCATGACACATGGATTATTAGAAGCAGTGTCTGCAATGGTAGTGTTTTTGAAACACCAATTGCAGCAACAAAATCAAGTGAAGGAAGAGCAAATTATCCACGTTTGATTGCAAATAATTCAGGTGGCTTTTGGTTGGTATGGGAATCGTATAAAAATGGGAAATTTGGCATTTGCTTGAAAGAATATAGGAAGGGCAAATGGAGAAAAACTATAGAAATTACTGATGGCTCAAATAATACTTATGACCCCGCCGTGACAGTTGATAGGACGGGTAAGGTCTGGATTGCCTACAGCAAAGCTGAAAACGGAGAAAAAAATATATACTTGGCTGCCTATGATCCAAAAAAATTACAGGTCAATAAAGAAATCGCTGTATGTATAGATGGAGTGCGGACGTATCAGCATGGCCATCCTGCTGTTTTCTGCGATCCAAAAGACAGAATATGGATCGCATGGGAACGCTTAAGTGATAAAGGCCACTGCTTTTTTGGACAGAGTGAATGTATGGTGGCATGCTATAATAAAGGACAGTTAAAAACTGTGAAGGCGGGAGTTGAAAACTATGGCGGCAAAAAGGTTTTCTCTTCATCGAACAATCAACTGCCGGAATTTTCGATGGATGATATGGGACGGTTGTGGTTGTTTAGTCGTGAAATTACAGGACCGGACATAAAGAACAGACGTACCTGGAAGATTGTAGCCAGTATGCTTGATGGGAAGCGGGGATGGACGCCGGCGATTGATGTTCTCAATGAAGTGAAGCTGGGACGGCTTCAAAGGCCGGCAATTGCTTTAGCTGGAACAAATTCAATATTTGTTGCTTGGCAGGGAGATAATATATTAGAGCCAAAAGGACCGAGATGTAGTGATATATTTACGACGGAAATGAAACTTCTTGGATTGAGCAACAACGTTGG
>JAOZNZ010000948.1 GCA_029933535.1 bacterium
TATGTTGTCTTCGGAAAAAGACGGTCCTAATAAAGCGCCATTCATTTTATCGGTTATACCGTCAGCATTTCGTTTATTTTCTAGTGTTTCATGATAAACATACAACGCGGCGCCAATTGCTCCACCGGCATCACCGGCTGCCGGTTGTATCCAAATGTTTTTGAATTTACTTTCCCGGAGAAGCTTTCCGTTTGCCACACAATTTAACGCGACTCCGCCTGCTAAACAAAGATTTTCGCATTCTGTTATTTTATGAGCATTATTTGCTATTTTTAAAATGATTTTTTCTGTTGCTGATTGAATTGATTTCGCAATGTCAGCATCAAACTGTGTGAGTTCAGAATCAGTATTTCTTGGCAAACGATTAAAAAGATTATGAAACTTTTCTGTTGTTAATAAATTTTTACCGCTGAAATCAAAATATTCCATTTCTAACCTGAAATTTCCATCGTCTTCCAATTTTACAAGATTATTAAAAATTAAATCTACAAATCTCGGCTCTCCATAAGGAGCAAGTCCCATAACTTTATATTCGCCAAAACCAACTCGAAAACCAAGAAATTCCGTGAACGCGGAATATAAATATCCAATGGAATGGGGGAATGGGTGTTCAATTAACAGTCCCCCTTTTTTAAAGTGGAACATCCCGGTTTTACATCGGGAGTGGGTTGGGGGATTTTCTTGTTGATTATTATCAACCAAAAATGTCGACTGTGTAATCCCGTCTCCTTCACCGTCTAATACTATGACAGCGGCTTGGTCAAACGGTGATGAAAAAAATGCGCTTGCCGCATGAGAAAAATTATGTTTGATAAAATATACCTTCTTGTCAGAAAATCTTCTTTTTATTTCTGAAGATGAACTTTCGTAGAAAGCGATTGCGTCAATGTCATCAATTTTAATGTTGGCGTATTCAAGGCAAAAAGAAATCGCTTTTTCAGGAAAAGAACTGTCGCTTTTCTTTCGTGAAAAACGTTCCTCCTGTGCCGCAGCAATGATTTCACCGTCGCGAACAAGTGCCGCTGCTGAATCATGATCAAAAGCGCTAATACCGAGAATATACATGAAAAGTTAGTAGTTAAAGGTCTAAGGTCTAAAGGTCAAAGGTCATAACACACCCCGTCGCGTTGCACCACCCCTCTCAAGAGGGGAATTAAGAACCACCCCGCCCTGCATACACTGGGCGCTTCGCGAACATCGAACATCCAACACCCAACACCCAACACCGAACATCGAACATCGAACACCCAACATCGAACATCCAAGGATAAAGTGAATACTAAATTCATCCCGAGGCGCTAGGCGCACTCGGGACGAATTTCCTGACACCTGACACCTGACACCTGACACCTG
>JAOZNZ010000261.1 GCA_029933535.1 bacterium
GGAAGATTGAACATAACGCCGCCGGTGAATTACCGGAAGGTCCTGTAGCTTCAGATGAGCCGCTTGAAGAGTTAACATTAATTCCTTATGGATGCACAAATTTGCGTGTAACAGAATTCCCGAAAATTTAAGCCCACGGAACACACAGAATGATACAGAAAATAAATGACTCTTGTTGCCTTGACGTCTTTGTAGTCCTTGCTGTCTTTGGAAAACCCCGCAAAAAAATTTTCTAAAATATTGACACAGCGGAAATATAAATGACATCATTAATAAAACAAACGCAGAACCATGGACAGCAGAACCATTTAATACAAATAAATAACATATCAGCATGACCACGCTTAGAATTAAAATCTTAATGGTTCTGCTGTAAATGGTTCTGTTTATATATATTTTCTTTTCTTATATTTTAATTTATGAATACAATAATAATCTCAAACATCTTTGTTTATCGGTAATTAAACAATAAAGACAAAAAACTGTGTGGAAATATTTGATAAAAATACCTCCTATTTTGAACACCCCAGGTCTGACCCCAAAAATAACAACCTCAAAAAAAGGAAAACTGTTATGCATCACTCACTCAAAATTATAGCATTTACTGTAGCATTGGTATTCTTCTCCATCGGGGCGAAAGCCGTAAATAAACTTGACTTTCCTATTGGCATCTATTGCGCCGGGGAGCCGACAGAGGAAAACTTCAAATATGTGAAATCACTTGGATTCGACTACATTCATCGCTACAGTCTTGCGGCAAAAGATGAAAAAGAAGTGCAAATCTACATGGACATGGCACATAAGTGTAACCTCAAAGTTATGCTCGATATCAGCACTCCGGTGAGACTCATGAAATATAAGAGAATTACCGAAGCAGAGGCACTTGCCCAAATAGGAAAAATGGTTGAACGTTGGAAAAACCATCCGGCGTTGGGCTTCTGGTATTTTTACGATGAACCCGACCTCCTTATGTCGCCCGAGGTGCTGATCAAGTTTCACAAGATTATCAAACAAAAAACTCCGGACATACCGGATTCTATAGCCTTAAATTGGCAAAAGGGTTGGGATCGCTGGACAAAATGCGCGGATATTATCATGCCGGATCATTATCCGGTAAACAAGGAATCCTTCCCTAAATCCATGTTGAACTTGCAGGTCGAGTACTTTGAAAAAGTAGAGCAGAAATGTCAATACACGATTCCAATCGTTCAATGTTTTGGTTACCCCAAATCTCCTAACGCAACGGAAATGCGATACATAATGTACAGCACCTTAATGCAGAACCCCCGTGGCCTTTTTTTCTGGGCCTACTGGTACGCCCGAGAAGAGCCGCTTACCGAAGACGCTGATTTTCATCCGGATTACCTCGAGAAAACCGTAAAACCGATTTTGACCGATTTCAAACGTTGTGTTGAGCTTATCAAGCCAGTGGACAAAGCCCTGTATCCTCCCGATCTGACCAATGACTTGTACAGTAATAATCAGCTTCTTGTTGCTTTGTGGAAGAAGAAAGACCGATTCATTGTTATTATGATCAACAATTGGCCCGTAGAGCGCGAAGTATCCATTCCTCTAAAGCCGTACATTAATGAGGGGGATTTGCGACCGCTTTTCAACACCCGTGACATCCCGGGATTAAAAATCCGGAAAGGAATTTTGACCCTGCGCCTGGCTCCTTGGGAGACGTTTATTTGGGAAACAAAAAAGAAAATCACGAAGAAGATGATGAAGAAGTGAAATCATAAGCTGGAACCAGGCATGAACACGCAAGCGCGTTACTTCGTTAGCACTGGTCACAGCGGGAGCTTCGCGAACATTGAACATCGAACATCGATTAACGATTTAAGATTTTAGAAGTTTGTTACTTCATAATTCGTTAATCGGTGTTCCTTGTTCTTAAATCGAATTGAATATCGAAGGTTAAGTTAAAATGGTAGCACCCGATTATTTCATGCGCTGGTCAAGAGCTTATGTTAATTTAATTCTTGACTCACTTTTAATACTCCGAACATCGGTCCGGCATCAAGAGTTACTTCTATAATACCACCTTTATCAGGTACTCGAACAAAATAATTTGCTTCCTCTGTTTTTGCTCTTTGTCTTTCTTCTAAATTACCCAGCCATCTGAAATGCAATCTGCTTAGCGGTACCTCGAAACTGTTTATGCGTGTTCCGTCAGCCTTTTTGATAACAATGTCAACCTCCGCTCTTTCATTAGCTTTCTCCCATGTGATTTCGTTGTCAATAAACTTATGGTTATTATATATTGACCTTGCATCTGAACCGGCGTAAGAAAGATAAACAGCCAACCCTCTTTTACCTTTTGACTTTTTAGAGGGAATCAGCTCAATCCGAAGTTCCGGCTTTTTTCTGAAATCACATACAGGAGCGTATTTGATCTTTTCTGATGTGTCTATCGCACGGCGAATGTGATAATCCCAACGCGCGTGACCCTGACGAATTTTATAATGAACAATGGCATATAAACTACGCTGCGGTGTACGATCTATCAAGGCAGAATCCCGTTTTTTTCTTTTTCTTTCACTTTTTTTCCAAATTCTTTCCTGATTGCACCAATGTTCAATATTAACTTTAGTTTCGTGTTCGGCATCCTTATTGTAAACCGGCGGGAGTTTTAGTGATGAAAATTTTACACTATTGAGAATGCCGGAGTGGTATTTAGTACGCCCGGGCGTTTTTTTGATATCTTTGAATGTGTTGTCACGGTTTTTAGATGAATCGAATTTACCGTCAAGATTCTCGGATGAATAGAGAATTGTGTATCTGTCATTATCTTTACTGGTTGTATCTATTGCAACTGTGAGAATGTTTGATCCGTCTTCAGATAATATCAATTTCGCATATTTAGGGTTGTGTAGAGTTGCTTTACCTGCATAACTTTTTATAGAAAAAGATAGAGCAAGAAGTATTATAATTAATGTAAGTTTCAATTGTGAGATATTCATTTTTCCTCCGTCTGTTTATTATTATTTTTGACACGAATTACCACAAATTAATATAATATTTTTAACCACTAATGGACACTAATAAACACTAATAAATTCAATTTTATTTATTAATCATTTTTTATATTTTGATTTTTTGGCGTGCTTAGCGAGCTTAGCGTGATAAATCTTCTGATTAATTACAATTAATTTATTTCTTCTATGAACTTATGTCTCTTATCCGCGAGCGCCTTCGGTCTCGGGACAAGTTGTGGTTAAATATTATTTAAAGACTTGAAATAATTGACTTTTAATACATCCAATCGTTTCAAATGAAGCTCAAGCCGCTTCTCGAAATTCTCGAAATCCGAACAATCTTTTTCTGACCATAACTTTTCTGCTAATGCGCAAGCGCGAGGGTAAAGCATTTCTTCAGCTCTGTCAACTGTTGGAATATGTTCTGTCCATAAATTTCCCTGTGCACCGAGAACGTGTTTTGCTTCTTCTTCTGAAAGTTCTTCAGGCACCGGTTCAAATTCATAGACTTTTTTTGTTGGAACAGTCTTAGATCCGCCAATATCTATTTTTTCTTTTGGCTTTTGAGGAAAATCAAAATAACAATGTGTGACAGGGCACATGATGACATCGTGACCCTGCTTCGAAGCGGCTATTCCGCCTTCGATTCCTCGCCAGCTCATAACAGTTGCATTCGGGGCCAAACCACCTTCGAGGATTTCGTCCCAACCGATCAAACGCTTCCCATTTTTATTAATGAATTTTTCCATTCTTTTAATAAAATAAGATTGGAGTTCGTCTTCATTTTTAAGATTTTCATTTTTAATTCTCTCCTGGCATTTCGGGCATTTTTTCCAATTTGCTTTTGGACATTCATCACCGCCGATATGGAAATATTTTCCAGGAAAGAGATCCATAACTTCAGAAATAACATTTTCAAGAAATGTGAAAGTATTTTCTTTACCGGCACAATAAACATTTTCATGGATGCCCCACGTAATTGGGACTTCAGTCGGCTCACCTGAACACGACAGTTCCGGATATGCAGAAATTGCGGCAACGCTGTGTCCCGGCAATTCGATTTCCGGAACGATTGTAATGAATCTATCAGCGGCATATTTAACGACATCTTTGATTTGTTTTTGAGTATAAAATCCACCGTATTTTTTACCATCTTCATTTCTCCATGCGCCGATTTCGGTCAATTCCGGATATTTATTAATCTCAATTCGCCATCCCTGGTCTTCTGTAAAATGCCAATGGAAAATATTCATTTTATGCAAAGCCATCAGATTGATAAGCTTTTTAACAAAGTCAATATCCCAGAAATGACGACATGGGTCAAGCATCATTCCGCGCCATTTAAAGCGGGGTTTATCAATAATTGACACACAAGGAATATTCCATTCGATATTAATCGCGGACGAGGACGTCCGCGCAACGTTGCGCGGAGCTCCTGCACCGCGATTATCAAAATTTTCCGGTGGTAGAAGCTGCCGCAAAGACTGGCAGCCATAAAAAAGTCCGGCTGGAGTTTGAGCAGTTATTTTTATCCCGTCAATTGTTGAAAGTAATTCATAACCTTCATCCTCAAGTTTATCATTGTCAACCAATGATAATGAAATTTGATTTTTATCTGAATCGCAAATTTCTATCGGTAAAGGTAATCCGGTAGAAATTCTCAATTCGGAAACGAGAAATTCGGCAACAGATTTCACTTCGTTTGCGGCAGAAACAACAGTATTTTCATTAAGGATAAAGTTTCCTTCTTTAAATTCAATTTTTTGTGGTTGTGGTATTATCATGATTTTTTTGGTTTTAATTGTTTTATTGGTGTTTCTTTTCTGTTTTCTTCAATGTGTAAATCGTCTCAACATAACCATTTATACTGTCACCCTGACGCTCGATACTAAGGATGACACCTTGATAAGTGGCTCTCACTCTGACAGATGAGTTGTCATCCAACGTGTACCATAGGTCATGAATAGCGCTGCCGCAGTCTCCATCAGGTTCGCCAAGAATATCTTGAATATTAGTCAGCTTTTGTTGATGGGTGAACTTCGCCAAACGCGGAAGTACATATTCAGCGTTGCGCGAGGGCGAGGACTCTGTAAACGAATCTTTGAGCTGATTTTGTTGCGAGATCTTATTTTCGGTCGAGTAGCAACCAGAAAGTATGACGAAACATGTAAGCAGTAGATATGCAGTAGTATTTTTCATTTTATTACATTTAAATAATTTATATGGCTCAATGGTTTTTTCCGGGGGGCGGCTTTGTATATTTTGCTTTTTTTACTTTTGCAAATTTTATCCAACCGACCTTGTGTCGGTTGTGAACAAATTAAT
>JAOZNZ010000262.1 GCA_029933535.1 bacterium
GTGCGTTAATCGGCGCGGCAAAAGCCGGGGTAGTTATAGTGCCTGAGGAACCATCGAGAGTGGGAACTCCTCCACTCCAGGTAAGCCTCCTGTATTTTAAATTTCCATAAACCGCTGCGCTTGAAGCAATAAACCACGCTCTTCCTGCTCCGCCAACTGCATCATGGTTATGCGCCGGCTGGGGAGTAGAATACATGTCTGTAATATTGCTCCATTGATAAACATTGCCCAGGTTTGGCGAAGGAGAAATTAACGGTGCTTTTGCCGTGGCTATAATTTTGGCGAACGATGATGCAGTGTTTGGAAAAATGCGAACGCCAAGATACACGCCGTTATCATCAACAGCAAGAGTTTCAAAATCTGAAAAATATGTGGAAATTCCGGAAGTCGGTACACCGCACGGTATTAAATATTTATCCCATGTGGCAGTAGGATCATCTGTACGGGAAACGGCAAGAATAATGTGATTGTCTTCACCGCTCGGACTGCCGAACTCAAGTGCGGAAGCAAACCAGCGTGTGCTTCTTCGGTCATAAATTACGCGCGGGTCAAAAGCATTTCCGCGCGGATAGTTAGTTCCACTTAAATTTAAATTGAAAAAAGAAGAAAGTGTTACAGCGCTTAGCTGCGAACCTGTTCTTGTGTAAATGGAAACGGAACCATTTATAACTTCCATGAAGTGTTTTGGCCCGACAGCTCCCATTGTGTCCGGTGGATACCATCCAAAATCCGAGTAGTCAATGGCGTCAAATTGAGTCCCGAAAGTTTGTGGTGCAAATGTACCCGGAGAACTATAAATATTATTAAGCAGGTTGGGAGTTTCAGTATTCTCATCTTTTGGAATTATTTCCGGAATTAACGGCATCGGCGCAAATCGAACTTCGGTTTTTTTTGTGGAGCTTGTCAGCATTTCCTGCCAGGTTTCTGTAGTCGGAATAAATCCTCGTGAAATTATTTCACCGGAAGATTGAATGACATTTGAATTCGCTAAACAGAAGTTAGAAATCAGTAAGCAGTAAGCAGTAAGCAGTTTCAAATTTAGTTTTTTCATAATGTTAAGTTTTTGTTATAAAAGAGAAAATTAATCCCGATATCAAATACGTCGGGATAAATTTATAGCTATAAATTCAAATCTTTGATTTGAATTTTCTCCAATAATTAATAATTAATAAATTATAAATCATAAATAATAAATAAATCCCCGGTTCCGGCACTCCATTCGCCTTTATCATAAATGAATAATTATTAGCGTTTGAACCGTTGTTAGAAATAAAAACTATTCCTGTAACAGTTCCATTAATAATCGGACTAAAGGCAATATCGATAAACGAAGAAGTTCCCGGTGCAGTAACAGAATCTTTTCCTGATAAAATAGAGAAAGCTAAAGAATTACTTATTGAAACATGCGTCTCGAGCGGAATTTGCCCCTCCGCTTCGATAAGAAATTTTTGTGTAACAGAATTGCCATACGCTATACCGTTACCAAAATCTGTGCCGTCTGCAATTTCAGGAGAAAAATCTCCGTTTGCAATTTCAATTCCGTTTCCTTTAATATTAATGTATGGTTTATCACCATAAATCCAAACGCCATTTCCGTAGAGGCCGTCATTATAACCACCCATGAGCCAGATGGCATCGTCCTTAACGAGACAGCGGTGTCCGGCACGACCTACCCACGGCGCGGAAGCAGTTTCGAGAGTCCAGTTGCTTCCGTTTTCGCTTGTCCAGATATCGTTTTCCCAGGTGGATTCGTAACCTCCCAACAACCACATTTTATTTTCGTAAATAACGACCTGCCCTGATGATCTTTCACCCCAGGGTGCATTGTCTGTAACGAGTGTCCAGTTAGAGCCATCAGTACTTGACCAGACATCTTTGTAGTAGTCACTTCCGCCGTGATAGTAACGAGCGCCTCCCATAACCCACATTTTACCATCAAAAACAACAGCTGCAAAAGAAGTGCGCTGTGCCCATTGAGCAGCCGGAGTAACATTATCCCAGTTCAACCCATCTGTTGATGACCATACATCGTTGGTTGCCGTAGTTGACATTAATATCTCGCTGTCACCGTGTCCGCCGCCCATAAGCCATACTTTATTAGAAAAAACGAGGCATTGGTGATTGTCTCTTCTGTACCACGGCGCGTTGTTATTTAACCATGACCAGTCGGCGCCATTTTGAGAATTCCAAATGTCTTTTTGCGGAAAATGCAGCCATTCGCCTGTTTTGCCTCCGAACATCCAGAGATAATTATTAAAAGCAATTGTCTGTTGTGCATATCTGTAACCCCAGGGAGCGTCGTCTGTAACGAGTGTCCAATCGACACCATTCTCCGATTTCCATTCATCATTAATACCTTCGCCGTTGTAAATTCCTCCTGTCAGCCAAACATTGCTTTTAAAAACGGTGGAGCTGAATATAGATCGCGCATTCCAGTGGTTAGTGGAACTTGCGAGCACCCATGTTTTTTCTGCGTGAGCAATGCCGGACAGAATTAGTAAGCAGAAAGCTGTAAGCAGAAATTGAGTTGTGATCCGTGGCCCGTGGCCCGTAATCCGTAATTTGTAATCAGCAACAAGTTTTTCCATAATGTTTTTTGTTTTGTAGAGACGCACGGACGTGCGTCTTTTCTCGTCAATCAATTTGTTAGTTTAAACCTATTTTTCATGATATTGTTTTTCCGGGATTAGATGCACGTCCGTGCATCTCTACAAAATCCCGGAGTTATTTCAAGTTTTTTCTGTTTAGATTCTTTAGCGGTTTCATAAATTAAAAGACGCTGTGCCCAGGGCTGCCATTCAATTTTTCTGTTAGAATCTATTAGTTTTGGTAATAAACCTGTTGGTGAATCAGGTGAAACTTGCAGTTCAAAAATTTCTTTATTATCTATTTTTAATCGAAATCCATCCGGATAATGTCGGTTCACCGGTACATAAATCTCCGTAGGTACAGAATTTGATTGCGGGATATAGTTCATTGTTAGAGTTCTTGTCGCAAAATCAAATCCAAACTTTTTTAAATTACCGGCAACAGCAAGCGGCCTTGTCCGACAAAGAAAATCCATAATATATTTACGTTCTTTAGTTCCAAAAGTTTTTTCGTCTTCAAAAATTGCCCAGGTTGCATTTTTTTCTTTTCCATACCAACGGATAGTACCGCAAAACCAGGCTTTAACAGTACCAATTGATCTGGCATCAACTTCGTTGCACGTTGTTTCATAAACTTTTTTACATAAGTTCTGGCTGTCAAAATTAGAATCCCAATCCCGGCGAGTAGGCGGTCCCCATTCTCCAAGCATTAATTTTGCGTTTGATAAATCAGCTTCCCGCAAGTATGTGTCTAACCGCTTTGGAATAATATTTATTCTGCCATCGTAAATATGAGGAGCGTAAATTATTTTATTACGCTCAAGCGGAGTTTGCCATGGAGCAAAAGGACAAAAGACTTCGTTAGTAGGTTCGGTATGAATCGGTTGAAAACAGGCCCATTTGTTTGTATCTATTGTGTGTAGTTTATCAATGAGCTTACGATACAAAGGAGCCAGAATATTTTTTTCTAACACGGAAGTATTTTCTACATCACCGAGTTTTGGTTCATTGAGCAAATCATAACAGAAAACATTTGAATTATTTTTATATCGTTTCCAAAGGGTTTCCCAAGCATCAGAAAGCAATTCCTGTTCATTGTTTTTATTTTTCCAAAGCTGATCCCAAACATCTTTACTAAGACTTTTAACATCATAAACGACTAATTTAATTCCGGATTTTATACCTGCATCTGCACCGTATTTAATCATAGAATCAATTTGAGTTAAATAATCAGGATCAAGTTTAACCCCCGGCCAACCGCCTAATCTTCCTATTTCCACACGAATAACCTGAAAATTAGCTCCGTACCGCTGCATTTGTTTGTAGTCAACCGGAAGATAATTCATTTTTTCTTTTCCAAAATGAGTATTCGCAACAAATCCCTGTGGAACAAAAACGCGATTATCTGAATCTTTAAATTGAGTGATGTTTATCATATTCTGCTTTAAATTTAGATTAAGATTTTGAGAATAAAGGATGCTAACAGTCCAACAGAAGAATATCAGCCCCAGCATGCGCGGGGCGCTAACGCATAATCGTCCCGAGTATCCGCGGGGCGTAAATGAGTCATCAGCAATTATTTTTTTCATAACATTTTCACGTAGAGACGCACGGACGTGCGTCTTTGTTCAGCGAATAATTTATTATCAGAACCTTCGCATATTTTTCCGGCGCCGGAGGTTTTACAGAGTTTAGACGCACGTCCGTGCGTCTCTACGTGTGAAATTCGTCTTCGTGCCATTTTTTAGGATTATTGTAAATGTAATTTTTGATATTACAATATTCTTCATGATTTCTTATAATATGATCATGAAAATTAGCTTGCCATAATTTGTTATTTCGGTTAAATTTTTTTATTGTTAAATTATTTTCATCTATAAAACAATCTATTTTATTAATTACTGCTGATTTAAATCCACCTACAAATGTTTTATTTTATTTTCTGTTGCGATTGTTATAAAATATAATCCGGTATTGGAATAATCCCACCGATAATATCTGTTAGATTCTATTCTGTATTTATCCTTAAATTTTGACATTATATTTCATTCGTTTTGCATGTCTGTTTTGTTTTTGTTTAGACGCACGTCCGTGCGCCTCTACCGCGTTCGATAAAATTTCCTGCACCAATTAATAAATAATAATTGATAAATTATAAATTCGTACAATTAGCATACCTAAAATACTAAATTTATTTTTTATTTTTCCAAAGGAAAATAAATAATAAATTTCCAAAAATCCATATCCCTATTGGTTCCGGTATCCCCTCACCTTTTATCATAAATGTATATGGATTCGCTGTGCTGTCGTTGTTGACTATGCTCACGGTTCCCGAGTAAATTAATGCATCTTCCGGGTCAAATGTTATTCTGAAAGTTGTTGAACCGGCCGGCGCAACACTACCTGAAGGATAAGTCGTAACCTGGAAGGCGGAAGTATCTGATATCAAGACATCCGAAATTGTTAAATTTATATTTCCTGAATTAACAATATCAAAAGTTTTTCTTGCAAAGGTATCAATACCGACCACACCAAAATCAGTGCCATCAGTAATTGAAGGAGTTGTATCGCCGTTTGATATTCCATATCCATTCCCTGAAACACTCATTTCAGAAAATTGTATATCATAAGTAATCGTTACGGTACGGTCAACATCAAATAAATTTGTCTGAACACGCATGTCAGGCCAGGTTGTTATAAT
>JAOZNZ010000949.1 GCA_029933535.1 bacterium
CTGTACCATAAGCACCTACTGACGGCGAATTGAACATATAGCTGAACTGATTGTCAGTCCAGGTAGTATGCATACCGCCGGCAACAATGCTTTTGGTTGAACCTGCTTGCTGCGCTAAGTCAGCAGGTTGCGGCTGATAGGGAAGATCACCAAGCGCAAGCTTTGAATAGTTCATATTCACTACCGCTGCCTGAAGCGATAGAGTTAGTAGCAGAGCTACCGATAAGACAATAAATTTTTTCATCATTTTCTCTTGTTTTGTGAGTTATTATTATATAATCTGCCATCATTACAAAAGTTGCAATACGGCAAAAGAATTGTGTATACATATTACATCATACATTTAATCAAAAGTCAAGCAGACAACAAATAGTTGCTTTTTGTTACATTGTATTTAACTTTGAATTTAAATACTATTGAAGCGTTTCATAAGCCGTAACAGATAGCAACCGTTTACCCTGATCCGTGTTTTTTCTCCATTTACCACGAGGCAATATTCATTCCGTGTACGAAACAGTCGGTCAAGCGGATCAGGTCATTTTTACCCAACAAAAAACCGATACCTTTACGGAATCCGCGCAGAGCTCTACTGGTGTTCCAGATTTCAATGTTGTGTAGCCGTGGAACATCCCACGCACCCGTAATGTCATCCGTTTTCCCGTCACTTTTCGCTCCAAGGGTACGGACACTAACAGCCAGTGGGTCATCACTGCATTTTTCGTGGTTCCGAGAAAACTTTTAATTTTTTCACATATTTGTTGCCGTTGTATTCATTTACTACTTTTTTCCCAATTCCGGCGACTAAATCAAAAGATTATAAATTATTAATAAGCCTTGTTCGTGGCATACCGGGAATAGTCGCCGGAATTGGGTTCTTATGAGCTGTAGTAAATTATTAAAGACTATGTTACAATATACCATAGCTTGAATCTCCTTTGGTTACTGATTTATACAAACAATTAAAAATTATCACAAACAAAAACATCATGAAAATAAAACTTATTAAAAACATTATCGGATTAACAACTATTTTATTATCTACAACTATAGGTGCAACTATGATTAACGACTCACTATTCCAAAAACCGGACCCAAAAATCCAAACAAGATGGTTTACTTTCGAAAATAAATCAGGTGAAAAAGGCGAAGGGGGTAAAGCTAATTTTGGTCGCAAAGGCAGCCCGGCAATTAATATAGCACCCGGCAAAACTTTTGTTCTCGCTAACATAAAAGGCAATGGAACCATACGCCGCATTTGGTCAACAACAAATCCTGTTAATGATCCGGAAGTTTTGCGTTCATTAAAACTCGAAATTTTCTGGGATGGCGCTGAAAAACCAGA
>JAOZNZ010000950.1 GCA_029933535.1 bacterium
AGTTATCATAATTACCAATATGTCTTGTTCCGTTTGTTCCTTTCTCAAATCGCCAATAAGCAACAGTACTTTCGGGATATACTTCAATTATTTGATCCACACCTTCAAAACTTGATTTCCCTTCATAATCATCGCGAAATCCGTGAAATTTAATGCGTTTTCCTATATTTTTAGGATTTGATTGAAGTCCCCATAGATTGCGAAAACCGGTCCCGCTGTCCAAAATTACCTGCAAACAATTATTTACATTAGTTTCGGTAACCGAATCCGCGCAACTTATGCCGTAATCATTCACGAATGGCGCGTCGAAATTGCCATAGCGTCCTCCAACAATATATCCCTGCGCCCAATACTGTGTGCTGCCGGCGGTTAGCGCACAAGCTTCGGCAATTGTGTATGGATTTGATTCAGTTCCCCGATTATCTTTTCGAGTAATAGTGATACTGTCGCTCGATATATCACCGGAGACATTCGTACCGGTTACAACAATTACATTAGCTCCAACAGCAAGAGAAATATTAGTAATTGTCCAGCTTGAAGCTGCCGGGAAACTTTCGATAACGCCTATAAGTTGATTCGACCATGTCATATTACCGACAACACTTTTATTATTCGTTCCACCGATACTGTATTGATCAATATCATAAGCTACAGTTGTATTTTGATTCGTTATATCAACTGAAGGATAAGATGTATTTGAGCCTAAGAATTCTGAAATATCAAGCGCTCTATCGCTAATACGAACTTCGTCAACGCATCCATTGAGATAATCAGTCGGATTATCGCCCCATTTACCACGCCCAACTGACCAACTCGCATCTCCGTGATAAAGTCCATTTATTACATTTGTTTCTGTCGCTTCGAGTTGATACACATACTCATCCTTGGTTTTAATATAAAGATACGCATTGGAATTATCACAAACAGCCGCGACACAATACCAAATTCCGGTATCGATAAAACGCGCACTAATAATTTTGTGAACAACACCGGTTCCGTCAAAAAATGCGAGCTGAATAGGATTACCGGCTTGGTTTCTGTGTTTCAAAGCAAAAGTTGGATCGCCAGAGCCACTCGGTCTTCCATCATTACCGACTACAACTGCAAAATTAAAGTCGAAATATTTTACCATGCATTCGACTGTAAAACCATTTGTAAAATAATGATTATTAATAGGTGGCGGTCCGTTAAATGTGCCAAAAGTAGTAAGAGCCATACTGCCGTCAAATGTTGCTGCAAGTAAATTTGTTTCGTCGGTTAATGGTACTTCAGTAAAAGGAATATCGTTTGTCGAATAAGGATTATCTTCATCCGCCTCAGCAGATAAATTATTAGTTTTA
>JAOZNZ010000951.1 GCA_029933535.1 bacterium
AGCTTTGTGTTCATATTATACCTCTAATTTGTTACGTAATATAGTATACAGTATTCTTACGTATAAATCAAGTTAATCCCATGAATTTTGCTATCGCGGGTCCATAACCCGCCATGTCGAGAGCGACGGGAATAAGCAGTACTCCCATGCAATTACTGCGTCGTGAATGAAAGATAACCGGTATCATACCTATTCCCGTAGCAACAGTCATGAGTAATAAACCCTGTAAGCCGGTAATTCCAAAAACTATTCCAACCATAAAAAGCAATGCAGCGATTGATGCATATCTATAATCAACTCTTGTTATAAGCCAAATAGTTACCTTCGACATAACACCAAGTAAAACAAAAGCAAATGCACCGCTAATTGCTACTGCACCAAGAATCATGTAATAATCCGCGGTTCCGCGGGGAATGAACATTGTACGCATCATATTGGCAAGACCACCGCGTGCAATATTTGCCATAGGGACGAAAAACAACAAAAAAGCTCCGACATAATAAACAACTTTTGATGTCCCCTGCGAAATAATAAACGAACGCTCATCGCTCTGAGCTGTGGCATGTCCGGCAAGCAGGCCTCCGATTCCGCCTGTAACGATGGGGAAGAATGCAGCAAAAAAGCCGCCTAGAAATCCCGCGCTTACGCCACGAAAAATAATGAAACCGTTACAGTCAATTGATTTAGGAAAATATTGTTTTGGGACTTCGGTACCGGAAATGATATTTTGAATTACCCAGGGTACACCAAATAATCCAATGAAAGCAGGCATAATATTTGAAAAAGCAAATTCTGTCGTTATTGGCTTTCTTATTAAAATAAAACCAAGCCAGCCCGAAAGCAGTAATGTTAATATTCCCGCACTGAGCGATTTCCACGCGTCAAGCAGTCTGGCAAATCGTGTATCTCCATGATCACCTCCTTTCGGAAATTCTGACATTACCATATAAGCGATAATCAACATCAATATCCAGAAAATATTTGGTCCGACAACTCTCCTTGCAATAGGCATAAGTTTCGGCAGAAAAGGAGATGCAGCAAGCAAACAGATAATGCCGCCAAGTGCACCGACTGCAGTCAAAGCTACTGCTTCGTATCCACGTCCCTGCATCAGATATTTTTGAGTAGGGAAAACCATCAGCATCGAACTTTCATCCGGAGCTCCGAGAAAGACGGTTGGGATAGTATTTAAGATTGCCCATCCGACAACAAGTCCCATCATAAACGGCATCATCACATACGGATCGGAACCGAGTACGCTTTTTGATACGGCGGCATAAAAGACTATTAACAAAGTTGCTACGTTATAAACGTGCATTGCCGGCAAGCAGCCAACAAC
>JAOZNZ010000952.1 GCA_029933535.1 bacterium
TAAAGTGGATATAAACCACGAACACCGGCGCTTTTTTCATATCTGTCTTTATCGGGTACAGTTGTAGGATATCCTTGTTTACACTCGAGCTCGTACATCATAAACATTTTATGCAAATCAACGAGAACCATTTTTCTGGGACCTCGAAATGGTTTATGAAAGTAATTCATTAATGGATTAGTAAAGAAATATAACATTAGAAAGCCAATGATAAAAATAACTACAAGCCATTCAATAAATATCATACCTTTTTCTTTAGAGTGCAGATTTTTCATTTTGATACCTCCGGACATTAATGATATATTTTTTTAATCCACAAGTTTTTTCCACATTTCAGCGCTGATTTTGTTTGTGCTGAGTTTGCCTTTTTTATCAGCAGGAATTCTTTTTACAGATCCGTTGGCAAAAAGGACTAAAACATCTTTTTTTCTAATCGGTTTGGTTCCCTTGTCTTTTGTTTTATAATTTAACACGCCGTCGTTAACTCCCTGTTCCGAAAGAATAGGTGTGTCGGGAGGTGGATTTGTTTTCGCGGTAGAATTATAAGCGAAACCGATGTGATATTTATCAAATTCATCAATGGTAGGATTATCGCTGAAATCAAGTAATTTTGCTCCCGGAGGATGTAAAAGTTTATTTAAAGCATCAACATTCATTATACCCGAAGAATAAAGTGGATATAAACCACGAACACCGGCGCTTTTTTCATATCTGTCTTTATCGGATACTGTTGTAGGATAACCCTGTTCACACTGCAGCTCGTACATCATAAGCATTTTGTCCAAACTAATGAGGTTTACCCGGGCAGAACGGCGAATTCCATGAGTCATAATTGGTCCGAGAGCTGCTAAACCAAGTCCAATAAGAATCACGATAATAGAAATAACTACAAGCCATTTTATAAGCGTTGTACCTTTTTCTTTAGAGTGCAGATTTTTCATTTTGGTTCCTCCGGGAGAATGTTAGCATAAATATTATAAACAAACCGTTAATATATTGTCAAGAAGTAAGCCGCGGTTTTGACCGCGTGCCCGGCGTATGCCTGGTTCCAAACGCGGGCAGAGGCAATGGAGTAATGGAGTGGTGGAGTAATGGAATGATGGATATGGAGTGCAGGAATAAAGGCGCGATAGCGACATTTACTGCGCGGGCGCGAAGCGACCGAAATACTTTGGATTAATGTAGTGATGGAGAACCACCCCGCCCTATCGGGCACCCCTCCTTGGTAAGGAGGGGAGTTTAATGGAATGACTGAATGATGGAATAGTGGAGTAGTGGTGAGTGGTGTGAAGGTGGGAAGGTGTGAAGGTGGGAAGGTGTGAAGGTGGGAAGGTGTGA
>JAOZNZ010000953.1 GCA_029933535.1 bacterium
TTGCTGTCCTTGAAAAACTCTATTGTTTTCAATACAATATAATAATAAATAATTAACAAATAAAAAATGAAAAAAATAAACTTTTACAGCACTAATTTAAAAGCGCCGAACGTTAATGTTAAAGACGCTGTCCTCAAAGGCCTTGCTGATGATAAAGGACTCTATATGCCCGATCATATTCCAACTTTATCTGAAAATGAATTTGCCGCGCTTAAGAATGCCGACTATCCTGAAATTGCTTTTACGATACTGAAAAAGTTTCTCTATGGATTTGTTTCTGATGATGAATTAAAACTAATCTGTGATGAAGCTTATAATTTCCCCGTCCCAATAGAAAAAATCAATTCTGATATCTTTATTATGAGACTTGATCGAGGGCCGACAGCAGCATTTAAAGACTTTGCAGCAAGAGCTATGGCTCGCTTGATGGAATTATTCCTAGAACGCGAAAATAGAAAACTTCTTATCCTTACCGCTACGTCAGGTGACACAGGCAGTGCGGTAGCAAATGCTTTTCACGGATGTGACAGCATAAAGCTCATCGTTCTTTTTCCTGAAAAAGAAGTTACCGATCGGCAGCGCAAATTAATGACGACCCTCGGAGATAACATTACTGTTGTGTCTATTGCTGGAAAATTTGATGATTGTCAGGCGCTTGTGAAAGATGCGTTTGTAGATTCTGAACTTACCGGTTTAAATCTCAGTTCTGCTAATTCAATCAATTTTGCGAGATTAATGCCGCAGATTGTTTATTATGTTTACGCGTATTTAAAATGTGGTGAAGAAATTAATGTTTGTATTCCGTCAGGAAATTTTGGAAATCTGATGGGCGGACTTATCGCAAAAAAAATGGGAACGCCGATTAAAAAATTTATTGTTGCGGTAAATGAAAATGACGAAGTGGCAAAGTTTTTTAAAACACAAATTTATGAAAAAATTGAACCGTCATTAAATTGTATTTCTAACGCAATGAACGTCGGTCATCCAAGCAATTTATCCAGACTTATCGCTCTGTACGGCGGAATTATGGACGAAAAAGGTAATATAAATAAACTGCCTGATATGAAAAAAATTCATGACGATATGACGGCTTATTCAGTTACCGATGAAGAAACAAAACAAGAAATAAAATCAGCTTATCAAAAATATAAAGTGATCGTTGAACCGCACGGTGCGGTAGGATTAAAAGCGATGGAGAACTATCGGTTAGAAACTTCCGACAGCACGCCTGTTGTGTGTATTGAAACAGCTGATCCGGCAAAATTTCCTGAAGTTATTCGTGAAGTTATAAACATAGATCCTCCTTTACCTGAGTCCATGAAAGAAGCGATGGAAAA
>JAOZNZ010000954.1 GCA_029933535.1 bacterium
GTTATTCGGTGTTCGCGAAGCGCCCGGAGAATTTCGGGCGATGTTCAGTATTAAGCGTTCAGTCATGTGGTTACCCCCACGACCTTGTGTCGTGGGTGAAGAAGATTAAAAACTCTGCTTATACAAAAGAAGATTACATCAAAACTTTTGCGATTTTTTTGGAGTACATTAATAAAGACGCCTCAAAAACTTTACAAAATTTAACGCGGCATTTAATGCAATAATTTATTTTCGATCGATGCGACAATAAATTAAACAACAATGGAAAATAAATAATGAATAATACCAGATTAGAAGAGTTAATAAATTCATTTAAAAATGGACGGGTAGGTGTAATCGGTGATTTTTGCCTGGATGCCTATTGGGTTTTTGAAAATAAAAAAAAAGAAATATCCGTGGAAACCGGCAGAAAAACTCAGGCTGTTCTTTCGCAAAATTATTCATTAGGCGGTGCAGGTAATATTTCAGCTAATCTCGCTGCAATGGGTGTTGGCACAATGCAGGCTTTTGCTGTGTTGGGTGATGATATTTTCGGTCGTGAAATTTTAAATCAATTGCAAAACCTTAATGTCAATGTTGACGGTGTTGTCATACAGGAACAACATTGGGATACTCCTGTTTACGCCAAACCCCACATAGACGGTCAGGAACAGGAACGTATAGATTTCGGACGCTACAATAAAATTGCCACCAAAACAGAAGATCAATTATTATCTCATCTTCAATCGGTAATCGGGACACTGGATATTTTAATAATTAACCAGCAGTTGTCAAACAGCATCTATTCAGATCACGTTATCACAGATTTAATTCGCCTGGCACGCCAATATCCATCGTGTGTTTGCCTGGTTGATGCACGTGATGTATGCAATCGTTTTGAAGATATGATCATGAAAATGAATTCCGCTGAAGCTTCCCGATTATGCAATTACCCAAATCCGGCGACGATTCGCAATGAAGACAAATTAAACTCTAATAATATTATTAATAATCTCGATTTAGTCGCCGGAATTGGGTGTCAAGGTTATGAGCTTGAGCGTGCGATTCCGCTGGAAGAGATAGAACAATTTGCTAAGGAAATATATTCACGCTGCCGCAAACCAGTTTATATTACACGCGGTAATCGCGGATTAGTTGTGTATGACGGCTCTGAATATTCGGTCATTCCGGGAATTCAAACATTGAAAAATACCGATCCGGTCGGAGCAGGCGATACAATCATGGCTGCTTTGGCCGCCTCGCTGGCGGCTGGTGCGACTTATGAAGAAGCAGGTAGAATTGCTAATTATGCAGGAACGGTTGTTGTTCAGAAACTTCGTCAGACCGGTACAGCCACC
>JAOZNZ010000955.1 GCA_029933535.1 bacterium
TGCTATTCTTGCTGCCGCGTTTGTCACGTTCATGAATATTGAGAGGTGCTCATCACAAATTAATATTGCATCGCTCCAGGCGAATATGTGTGCTAAAGCAGGTTTTGAACACGCTCTTAGTTTGCTAAGAGTTGATGCGGTGAATCAACCGGCATGGGATGGTGAAAACGAATTATGGTGTTCCACTTTCTTATCCGGTTCCAAAACGGAAAAAGGACCTGATATTAATGGCATCCCAAACGAATTGTCCGATGGACGCTGGTTTTATGTTCGTGATTCTGAAGGTACTGTAAAAGGTCGATATGCAGTTCTTGTTGAAGATGAATTATCAAAAATAAATGTGAATACTGCAACTGCTATTTCTCCTAAAATGCAAAATGAAGGTGTTGGAACTTTTGAAATAATGCTTTCTGACGGCCAAAAACGCGGACTCCCTTTTTCTTTAAAATTTGCCAAAAATATTTTAAAATACCGATATGGCAGAGACCAGGCTCCAGGACAAAAAAACTATGATGATAACCTGACAGAATCCTCCTATGCTACCGATGAAATAGATAATAACGCTAACGGAATTATTGACGAATCTGAAGAAGGAATTGATGAACCGGAAGAGTACAATTGCATAAATCCTCATTGGGACGACCAAGCGTTTTCATCTATAAATGAAATTGTCAGCAAATGTTATAAAGAAAAACCCGCATCCATATCCATCAATCGTTATTTAAAAAAATTCGCGACTATAAATTCTAAAAGTTCTGAAGTATATTGGGATGACGAAGCTGGTGAATTTATGCCCCGCGTGAATTTAAATATAGCAACGCGAAAACAAATTCAAAAAATATTTAAACGCGCAAACTCCGAAAAACAATTCACTTCCGCAGGTAAAAATTTAAAAAGACTGGTTGCCAACACAATTGACTATCGGGATGAAAATAATGTTCTCACAACTATCGGAAGCGAATATGGCGTGGAGGCAGTTTGCTTTAATGAAGTGATGGCAAACGAGGGGAGTTATACAATGGAAGTCGGCGATCCGTTTCAACCGGATAGATGGAGTGACAGATACTCCTTTATTCATGTTTACAGTATTTGGTATGATATGTACAATAAACACCTGAAATACGGCTGGCCGATTAAAAAGCTCGGACAAAAAGGCGGACAGGCAATGCGTGTTTTAACTAATGGTATTCCGGTAAAAATACGCTACACTACGACTGTTAAATTAAGCAAAGATATGGTTGCGCCCCTAAGGAATTTCGCATACAGAGATTTCCAAAAGATCCGTAAAACATCCAACTATAATTTTCCAAAAGATTTATGGAAAAATGCATGGC
>JAOZNZ010000263.1 GCA_029933535.1 bacterium
AATTCCTAACCGTCCCGCCATTACTTCTAACGCCACCACCATCACTATCAGCCGAGTTTTCAACGATAGTACAATTCTGAACAATGCTATTATTATAGCATTCAATTCCCGCAGCAGCTCCATCAGATAAATTCTTACAAATAATAGTATTTTGTATTAAGCTATTTCCTGTGCAGCCAATCCCACCGCCACTAGATTTCGCTTTATTTCCAGTAATAACACATTCTTGAATTATACCACCTTTATAAAGAAAAGCACCACCTCCCCATGAAGCAATATTTCCACTAATAATAGAGTTTTGAACAACACCCCCTCTCTCAAAGTACACACCTCCACCAAAACCATCGTAACCAACAATAAAGCCATTTGTAATAGTCAAGCCGTCAATTACAACGTCTCTACCTATTTTAAAACATCTGTTTGTTTGTGATGGGAAGCTACCATTGACAATAGTTTTTTCAGCACCATTAAAACTTTTAATTATGATATTTTTATACACAGAAATATGACTTTCGGGATAATATGTCCCGTCATTTACTAAAACCATATCTCCAGCTGACGCGGCATTGACAGCTGCCTGAATATTGGTTGCCGCATTTGCCCAGGAATTAAAAGGTGAAACATGTCCACCTGTTTGCGACACATAATTTGTCACGGCGAATATATTTATCGCCGTGAAAAATATTAAAAATAATGTAAATTTATTATTCATTGGTTGCTTTTGCGATTAATCGTATTTTTTTATAAAATCATTAAATCGTTTCCAACGAAGTAACGCTTTACTCACGTTCATCTTTCAATCGTTAAATATTTTTTAGTGTTAATTCGTGTTCATTAGTGGTTAAAAAAATATTCGTGGCTAATTCTTTAAAAGCTCTTTCGCATGTGCAACCGTTGTTTCACTCTCTCCACCAAGCATTCGTGTGATTTCTTTTTCACGGTTTTTATCACTAAGAAAATCTATTGAAACACTTGTCCTTCCATCATAAACTTTTTTTGTCACCGTATAATGATGCTCACTTCTGGACGCAATCTGCGGCATGTGCGTTATTACAAAAACCTGATGGGCAACAGACAATAACTTTAGCCGCTCGCCAACCGCATGCGCTACAGTACCGCTTATTCCCGAATCGATTTCATCAAAAACGAGAATAGGGACATCATCTGTGTTTGTCATAATGCATTTTAATGCGAGAGTAATTCTCGACAGTTCTCCACCGGAAGCAACTTTCGCAAGCGGTTTAGCGTCTTCGCCCTGGTTTACCGAGATAAGAAACTCGATTTCTTCAGCACCGAACAAATTAATTTCTTTTAAAGGTTCTAATTGAACTATTAGTTTTGCGTCTTTCAAGCCGAGGGTTTTGAGTTCACGTTTAATTTCGGCGCTCAGTTTTTTGGCTGCCGCTGTACGTTTTTTTGTCAGTTTAGCAGCAGATTGCCCAAGTTTTTCTTTTGTTTTTTCAGTTTTAAGTTTTAAATCAGCAACGTGTTCATCAAAATTATCAATTGCCGACAATTTTTTTTCGACTTCATCGGCAAAATCGATTATTTCCTGCAGCGTATCGCCGTATTTCTTTTTCAGCTGCGTTATAGTGTCAATTCTGTTTTGAACAGCTATAAGTTTTTTCGGATCGGTATCGATTTTATCTTCATAAGAGCCAAGCTGCTGATTAAAATCACTCAGTTCAATCAGAGACTGGGAAAGTGTATCGCCAAGTTTTTCGGCGGAGGGATCCAGGTTTTTTAATTTCAAAAAATCACGTTGGGCTTTTCTTAAAGCTGATAAAATACTATGTTCATCATCTTCAAGCAAGGAAGTTAACTCAGAAATTATTGAACCTATCTCCTCGGCATTCGCAAGACTTTTTTCCTTTTGTAAAAGATCCGTGTCTTCATTCAGCTTAAGTTGCGCGTTACTTATTTCATTAAATTGAAACTTTAATAAATCTTCCTCACGCCTGAGTTCCCGTTCGCGCATTGCCCATTCATTATATTTTTTTTCCGACAAATGCCATTCCTTATAATTTACAGCCACTTCAGTTAACAATAATTGTACTCCGGCAAAAGAATCCAGCGCATGCCGCTGCTCAGATTTGCGCATTAGTGATTGATGGTCATGCTGCGAATGGATATCAATTATATTTTCCGTAAGAAAAGCAAGTTGTTTTGCGGTAACAAGTCTTCCGGCTATTTGCGTAATATTTCTACCGGATGTTGTTAATTCTCTCCTAATAATAATCGGCTCATCAGATTCGAGCTCAAAACCCGCTTCCGCAAGTTTATTCTTCCATTCAATCTCACGAATATCATTTTTAATGCTTGCCGAAAAAATACCCTCAACTACTGCACGGTCAGCTCCTTTGCGTATTAACGATGCATCGGCACGGCCACCAAGTAACAATCTTAAAGCACCGAGAATCATCGACTTACCCGCACCGGTTTCACCGGTAACGCAAGACCATTCCGTTGTGAAATCTATATCAATAGAATTCACGAGAGCGAGATTTTCAATTTTTAATTTAGCGAGGTGCAATTTAGGTTTCAGGTGTCAGTGTTCAGGTGTCAGGGTCAAGGAGAAAATTCATTTTATTCTTTTCCAAATAATAAAATGAATTTGTAGCTACAAATTCAAATCTATGATTTGAATTTAATCCATTATTCCATTCTTCTATTTTTTTCTACTTTATGATATAATTTATTAATAAATATTTCAACCTCTTAATTTAACTTGACTCATTTATGTCTCTTATAAAACTTATAATTCATCCTAATGATGAAAATGAACAGCTGTTCGAAATCGAAACTATCCGTGCTACTATAGGCAGCGTTGGAGATAATGATATTCAGCTTAACGAACCGTCTATATCCCCTCATCATTTTAAAATAGAACTTCGTGATAACCAATGGTTTATAACCGATCTTCACAGCAAAACCGGGACTTTTGTAAAAAAAGAAAAAATCGATGAAGCTCCTATCGATCGGGGAACAATTTTTAAAGCCGGAGATTGTTATATTTTATTCGATGTTGCTGAAACAGATCTTGATTTTGAAGAAATATCCGAAGCTCAGCTTCCGGCTATCACTATTCAGGAGAGAGGGGTCGAAATGTCAGGCGTAAGACCGTGCTGGAGCTGTGGAAAACCTGTCCCGCCTGATACAATGTTCTGCCCGGCATGTGGCGCAAACCAGCAGGGCGCTTATATGCCAAGCCAATTCGTAAATCCTGTCGAACACCCCACTGCCCAAGGTGCAGGACTAATGCCTCTTGTGGCGTTTGTGGTTAGTTTGTTCGGACCATTATTAATAATCGGCTGGCTTGCGGGAATCATTCTTGGATTTATTTCTCTTAGTATAATCAGAAAACGCGGTGGTCATAAAACTGACATTCGCCGCGCCCACGCCGCAATTTATATCGGCATAGTCTGGTTTGTCCTGATTGCCGGCGGAATTGGCTGGTGGTTGTATTCGTCTCAAACACAAAGAAAAATCAAACGTAATGAAACTAAAGTTATGGAGCAATTACGTGAAATTGCCATTGCAGAAAATTATTTTAAACTTTCTCATAAACTTGACCATAACAAAAACGGCATTTCCGATTTCGGTTATTTCCATGACTTGATTTCAAATAATTACGGGTACGTCGAAGAATCTCTTCTCGCTTCTCCGGTCCTTTATGATTATAATTTCGAAATCGTAAGAGCGGATGAAATCAATTTCTGCTGCATCGCTTCTCCAAATAATAAAGGATTGACAGGATTAAGAACTTTTATAATTAGAAATGACGGTTTCGTCTGCGGGCAAGATCTTAACAAAAACGAACAAGCAAATGCATCGTCGGAACTTAAACGAATTGACAGAACAAGCTCGGTAGATGACAAAGCAGATATCATCGTACGTGAACTTTATAAAGCTGCTGCAGAAGCATTGCGTCAGAAGCAGTTTGACAAAGCTCAGAGGATTGTCAAATCAGCTCGCGAACGTTTTCCTACAGCTGAAGAGATAAAAAAACTAAATGATGTTGAAAAAGAATATACGCCTTTTATTGTCGAAGTCCGTGCACGCGAACTCCTTAGTCAGGCTTCCAACGCTTTTGTCAACGGGCAGGTTTATCGTTCAATTCAGTCTTATCAGAGAATTGTTGATAATTATCCGACTTTCAGCGAAATAGAAATCGTAAATAATAATCTTAAAACCTTGCTTGATAAATACGCTCAGGAAAGCGAACTGCGTGCAAATAAAATTCTCGAAACGGGAAACCAGCACTTGCTTAAAATGGAATTCGACAAAGCTGAAGCCTCATACCGAACTGTAATTAACAGTTATAAAAGCACTTCATCAGCTAAAGAAGCACAGAAACAACTTTCTTCTCTTGGCGGTATTAAAACTGAACAGAAAGCTACAGAAACTCTTCAGGAAACCTTGTCTTTAAATATTAATAAAGATTATGAAAAAATCCTTGCGAAAATCGAAAGCCTGACCCGCTCTTATGCAAATTCACATACAGTTTCTCAATCTCTTGACCGGCTTAAAACTTTGAAATCGCATGCGCAAGCGCGTGTACATGTCGACACAGCTGAAAAAGCTCTTGCAGAATCAAACAGCTCTAAAGCTCTCGTCTGCTACCGTAACGCCGCAAAACTTGCTCCCGCTTATGTTTCTACCTTTATAACAAATTATTCGCATGCATTACTTTATGGTTTAAGCAATGCAGTGGTTTCTGCAGATTATAAATCAGCGATTTCTTATGCCAAAGAATTCAAATCTCTTAAAATCAACCCGGAACTCCTGTCAGATGAAAAAACCGATAATATTCGCTTCCAACTCGCTAAATTAAGTGTGCAACGCGGGGATTATTCAAATGCAGTTATTGCTATTGAGGGTTGTGAAGACAGATTCGCATCAAATCCTGAAATGTCTTACATAGCTGCTAAAATTTATTTCGACGCAGGAGATTCTGCTCGTGCGGCCGCGTTATTCAGAAATTGCTATACTCAAAAAGTATTCTCCGCTGAAGTTACTTCGCTTTTAATCGCAAGTTCAGCCGGAGCGGCACAAATTGAAGAATCGAATCTTGTTTCTGAAATTTTACACGATGCTGAATGGCTTACAATTGCAAAAGATTCCGGCATTATTATCCCGGGAGGAAATAAAATTAATGTTACATCTACCTGGCAGAAAGATTCAATAACTCTTTGCGATGATGTTGAAATGACATATGAACTTCTTACGT
>JAOZNZ010000264.1:0-2421 GCA_029933535.1 bacterium
TACATTTTTTTGATTATCGCAGCTGAAAAAAATCAGAGAGAGAATTAGTAATGATATAGTTTTATTTTTCATAAATGTTTTTGGTGTATTGGAGTACTGGAGTACTGGAGTACTGGAGTACTGGAGTATTGGAGTACTGGAGTATTGGAGTACTGGATTATTGGAGTATTGGAAAAAATTATTTTACTGATTCAATCCAATCTCCGTTGTTTCTTTTTTGTTCAAGAGTTTCAACAAGTTTTAACAATTCATTTTCTATTTTAAATGCTAAAGCATCTAATCTTTCAAAATCTTCTTTAGAAATCAGTTCCGTTTTATTATACGCGTAAATTCCTGACACAGATTCACCAAGCGAACCAAGTGCAATATTCAGAAAATTCAAATATTCACGAATTGAACGCCTACAATAACCTTCCGCAATGTTGCGATGTACAGAATCGCTTGAAGCTATTTCTTGTGATGCTATTCGTTTATATAAATATGGGAATTTTTCAAATGTTTCACAAACACATTTATAATATTCAATTGCATCATGCCAAACTCGTAATTTCTGATATCCCCTGTTTTTATTTCTTCTCATAATTATTGTATTGGTAGATTATCATCACTCCAACACTCCATTACTCCATAGCTCGCGCTGGGAACCAGGCATTCGCCGGTCAAGAGCGCGGCTTACTCCGTCACTCCAACACTCCATTACTCCATCACTCCATCACTCCATCACTCCATTATTCCATTATTCTATCACTCCAATCTTATAGTATAACCTTTTTCTTTTAAAATTTCTTTACCTTTTTCAGAAACGCAGAAGTTTATAAATTCTCGTGCGGTATTTTTATTTATTGTTGATTTCATAAGCGCTATCGGAACTACGGAAACTAAATTCTGATCACGGGGAATAGAAATCATGTCCCCGGAATCCGCAAATTGTCGCGCTGTGGCATCCCATAAAATAACTGCGTCAACTGTTTTTGTTTCTATGGCAACTCCAAGTTCATTTACCGTTCCAGTTTTAACCACAACATTTTTTTTGATTTTTTCATAAGGGATATTATTTTTATCAAAAATTTTCAATGTTCGCTTTCCAATAGCAGCGGCACGTTCATCACCTAATCCAATTCGAATATCATCGCGTTGAAAATCATTAAGTGAGCATATATTTTTTGGATTTCCTTTCTGCACGAAAATAACCGGAACAAAATAAGCGACTGTATGTTTGGAGTCTTTTTCAGCGATACCTTTTTCGACTGCTTTATCAACATAAAATTCCGCACCGGGCATGAATAATCCTCCAAGATTTCCGGCAGTTATTTGCCCTAATAATCTTCCACTACCTGCATAATTCGCATTAATTTTTGTGTTGTTGTTTTTTTCGAACTCTTCTATTAAAGCATCTGCCGCCAGGCGTAATCCCGCACCGCAATGCAAGGTTATATTTACAACTTGATTATTCTTTTGACATGAAGTCAGAAGAAGAATGCAAATAATAATTTTTGCTATATTTTCCATAGGTTTGTTCTTTGATTCCCCTCCTGATCCCCTCTTGAGAGAAGTGGCACGGAGTGACAGGGTGTGTTAAGTTTGCTCTTTACTTGAACATTGAACATTTCTTCCGCGAGCGCCTGTGGCCTCGGGACAAGTTGTTGATTATTGAATATTAATTTGTTGTTTCAATCCCCCTTGCCCCCTTTAGAAAAGGGGGATTTATCTGACACCTGACACCCGACACCTGACACCTGATTTTCGATCACTTCAATTCTATCGGTTGTTTCTGCTGCGTGTTTGCTGTGAGTAACCATAAGCACATAATTACCTTTTGCAGCATAATTTTTTAAGTAATCAAGAATAACAGCACTGTTTTCAGCATCTAAATTCCCGGTTGGCTCATCGGCAAGAATGAGTTTCGGCCGGTTTAAAACAGCTCTTGCAAGCGCTGTTCGCTGTCTTTCACCTACACTCAGTTCTGAAGGTAAATGAGTTAACCGATGCTCCAAATTTAGATGCTTTAATAAATTTAATGCTTTTTCTTTCGCGTTTGCTTTCTTTACAACAAGATTTGAAGTAAGTACATTTTCCAGAACCGTTAAATACGGTAAAAGATAAAATTGCTGAAAAACAAACCCGATGTTTCGGGCACGGAAGTTTGCACGAACTTCCGGATTTAATGTATAAGGATCTGTTCCGTTAATTAAAACGGTTCCATTATCAGGAGTCAGCAATGTACCAATCATTAGCAGGAGAGTTGTTTTTCCAGAACCGCTTGCTCCCTGCACGGCGATAAATTCTCCTTCATCGACAGTTAGTGAAAAATTATCGATAACATTTACGACATCATTTTTTTTATGAAAAGATTTTTTTATATTTGTTAATTGAAGCATAATAAATTATAGTTAAATTTCAATATTCAAATAATAAATTACA
>JAOZNZ010000264.1:2521-5228 GCA_029933535.1 bacterium
AATAAATTACATAACTCAAAAGAAGAAAAGTAAGAAAACAAAGAATTTTTTGATAGTTGTTTGAATTTTATTGTTTATTTGTTATTTGCTTATGTTTTGTATTTTGAACTTTGCATTTAAGAAGTTTGTGATTTTAGATTTCTAATTTGGAATTTATTTGTTATTTATTATTTGTAATTTGTTGTTTTCCTTTTTACTCCTTTCTTAAAATATCCGCCGGATCCTGCCGAGCGGCGGAAAGCGCCGGCAGCCAAGTTGCAGCAACGGAAAGAATCGTTGCACCCGCTAACGTTAATATTAGAGCGTCAGGTTGGAACAATGTTAATAAAGAAACTGTTTGTGATTTATCCGAGATGATAAATATTCCCGCGAAAAAGCCTGCACAGCATCCCAACACAGCGCCTACAAATCCTATCAGTGCTGCTTTTGTTAAAAAAAGAAAGAAAATATTTTTGGAGGAAACACCGAGAGCACGTAAAACTCCAATTTCGTAGCGCCGGTCACGTGAGTTGCCGAAAGCAAGAACACCTATCCAGACAGCACATACAAAAACAACTGCCGGCACTAATGTAGAAACAAAATCCTTCTGCTCAGCAAGCATGGCTGCGCGATGATGTTTAACAGCATTTAATGCCGCTACAGCTTCTTTAGCGGCTCTATCGCGTGCTTCGGCTCTTGCAAGCGCTTTCCCATGTGATTCAAGAGTTTGTGTATCCGGCAGAATTTCGGAGATTTCATCGCGGACTTTTGCCAGACTTGCCCATGCGCATTTACATTCCAGAGCGAGAATTGCGTTTATTTTATTTTCTTTTTTCAAGAGAATCTGTGCTTCTTTAAGATTTATCCAAGCGGTAATATCGTCTTTATTTCCTCGTTCGCGATGAAGTTTTGAAACTTTAAAAGATTTACCTAATAAAGTTACAACTTCACCTGTTGAGATATTCAGGCTGCTGTGGAGTTCGTGTCCAAGAACTATTTCGCCTGAATTTACGGGCTGAACCAGAGGTTTTAAAGGTGATTTAAAAACGTTAGGTACTTCTCCGCGCGTACCGATAAGAATAATTGTACGTTTTTTTTCCGGCCATTTCAGTTTTTGTTGAAGACTTGGCAGGAGGTGTCGAATAGTAACGATTTTAGAATTTGCGAGTTTATGGACATAATTTTCGGGCATATATTTCGAAGCGAAATCGTCTGCGTAGAAATCATTTAAATTTTGATCTTTAGGAAGGATAAGAACATTGAAGCCCATTTTTTTTGTTATTTTTCTGTAGTCATCCTCAAGTTTTATCACTCTTTTTTTCGTTTCAATTTCTTTTCGATCTATAATTTCTTCAGTACGCAGCTTATGCGCGCTGAGAAATGTCAGTGCACCAATCAAACATCCCGCAGCGACGGCTGCAGAAAGGATACTCAACCAGAAGTTAAGTTTTCTGTAAGAGATTTCTTTAGTTATTAATTTTAAAAAAGTCATATAGTTAATAAATTCCAATTTTCAAATAATAAATAACAAATAAATCTCAATTTTCAAATAATAAATTCCAAAAATCAACTTCCTTTTCAATCTCACACCGAAATTCTCCGGGGTTCGCCTTCACAAGGGACTTTATTCGTTTGTTTTATTCCCCCTTGAATTTTATCCCGATCTATCGGGAAAAGGGGGCAAGGGAGATTTTGTTTTATTTTTTTGTTATTTATTTGTTTTTTGTATTTTGAGTTTTGTTATTTTGTTACACTGACACCTGGATTACTCCACTACTCCATTTAGGACGCTGGGGAACCCAGCATACGCGGGTCGCGGCAGCGTCTCTCCAACTCCATTACTCCATTACTTTTTAACAATTTTGATCATCGCCCCACCCAGTGCTATTATCCCGAAGATAATTATAACATTTTTCCATAATTTTAATTTATTTTTTGATTTTACTATTTTAACTGCTTTAACTGCTGTAAAGTTTGTGTCACTTTCTGCCGGGGTAAATTCGGCGAAACCGGCAAGAGGGGGAAGCATTGCGTCAAGATTTATTCCCGGTTCAATAAGTGAATCCCAATTCACCGAAAAGAGGAGATCAATCCCCGGGTTCTGTCCTTTAATTTCACAAGAACATTCACCTGCAATATATTCGCAAATGCCTTGAAGGTTTCGTGCGGTGACATCTTTCGCAAACATAGCTGTAAGCATTCTTCCGCGACCGAATATGGGATAAACGATTGGAAAGGAATCTTTTGGAATAGATTCCGGCAGGAATCGTGTCAGCATATTAATTAATATCTCATCATTAGAATTTGTTTTTGAAAGCCCCAGCATGGAAAGTTTAAAAACAATATTTGTATCATAGATTTGCAAATCTTCTTCAGGAATATCAGCATATTCATGAGGCAATTTAATCTCCTCTTCAATAATAGAAATGTTTTTCGATAGAGTTGCGGCAACTTCATTATTTCTCTTTTCGTTATCCCCTTCCAGAAGAAGAAGCACAGCGGAATCACCTCCGATAATTCTGCGTGCAATTTCGCGTCTGACAGGTGAGTCCAATATTTTTTTGATATTATTAACTGTCATCGGACCTTCCCAGACATTAGTTTTCAGTCCGCTGATTTTCGGGTAGAGTAAATTAATTTGCGGAGATTTTCCGGAAGTTTTTATTTTTTCAATAATGAAGGAGTAGTCATAATCGAAAGTTCTTAATGTATCCAAAATTTCCGAAAG
>JAOZNZ010000956.1 GCA_029933535.1 bacterium
AAACACATAACACTACTTTTGACAGCAGTGATATGACCATAAAAGCAGATTTATCAGTTGCAGGTTCACCATCAAGTCAGCTTGTTTATTATACAAATATCTGGCGGTATTTCATTGGAACAACTGAGCCCGCCGCAATTCCTGAAATTCCGGAAGAAATCAGTGATAATTTTATTGACTGGCTGGAACTTTATAATTCATCACCGACTTCCATTAATTTAAAAGGATGGTCACTGACAGACGATAACACCAAATTCGATAAATGGATTTTTCCTGAAATCTCTATCGGCGCAGGTGAATATCTTGTCATTTTATGTGATGAACAAAATATTACTTCCACTGCGAGCGCGTATTTGAACACTAATTTCAAACTCACAAAAGACGGTGAATTTTTAGCGCTTTTCGATAATTCATTACCACGTAATTTCATCAGCGGGTTTTCACCAAACTACCCTCAACAATCTTTTTTCCATTCTTACGGTTGGAGCCAGGCAAGCAATTCTTATCTTTATTTTTCCACACCAACACCAGGTAAACAAAATTCAGGAGAAACTTCCCCCGGAATTGTTGATATGCCGATAATCGATAAAAATCCCGGCTTTTACAACGGTCTTACTGTTTCAATAACTTCCGCAACACAAAACGCGGAAATAAGATACACTACAAACGGAAACGAACCAACCGAAAGTTCAACTTTATTCACTAATCCTTTAATTTTTAATTCTAATACCCCTTTGCGTGCAAGATCGTTTAAATCAGGTTGGATTCCATCACGAATAGCAACGCGCACTTATCTTCTTAATTCTGATATCAGTGTAAAAAATGCTCCGATTATTTCCATTGTTGCTGATTGGGAAAAATCAATTTTTAAACCAAATGGTGTGACCTCAATCGTTGGCGGACACTGGGATGGCACTACTTATGTCAACAGCTGGTATGACGATACGCCTGACGATTATAATATCCCAATGCAGCATGGTCGATCTTATGAGCGTCGCACTTCAGTTGAATTTTTTAATTGTCAATCAAATATTTGGAATCAAATTGACTGCGGAATTAGAATCGCCGGCAGTGATTGGACACGACCAAGATATAGATTACAAGATATGTCCGGTAAATGGGATGAATTTCCACACTTCAAAAAACCGCAATTTAATTTGTTCTTCCGAAGTGATTACGGTGACAATATTTTAAACTTTCCCGTTTTCCCTGACTTAGAAATCTCAGAATTTGACAGCCTGCGCCTGCGTAGCGGTAAAAACGACTGGGATCACCCTTTCATAACAGACGAATTCGTTAGAAGAAATTTTATTAATATGGGTAATGT
>JAOZNZ010000265.1:0-4993 GCA_029933535.1 bacterium
ATATTATCACCGCTTACTGCTCAGACGAAGCTAACAAAACAAACATTACAGTTAAGTCAACAATAAAATCCGGTGAAACAAAGAAGATAAGATTTTGAGTTTGCGATTTAATTCAAAAAACCCAGTAAAAACAAAGGTCGTCTGATTTTATCAACAATGGTTGAATGAGAAAAAATAATTTTCTTTTTATCGGTAATACCTTTAAATTGTTCGCGACCTTTGTTCTTACCGCCAACTTCTACGACAATATATACATTTTGTCAAATGGTTTTCTAAAATATATATCATTTTGTTAAATTATTTTTCCAAATGATGATTTCTAATAATTTTATTGATCCTTGCGATTTAGCCGCTGGAAGTTAGTGTTGACAAAAGGTGTACAATGTGATAAAATATAACTATGATATCATATAAATGGAATAATGAAAAAAATATCCTCCTTAAAAAAACTCGAGGTGTGAGTTTTGAGGAAATAGTGTTCCAAATTGATAAAGGCAACTTGCTTTTAATTATGGAACATCATAATTCCGAAAAATATAGTGGTCAGAAAATCATGGTTGTTAAGCATTTAAATTATATTTATGCCGTTCCTTTTTTAGAACAAAACAATGAAAGGTTTTTGAAAACTATTATACCAAACCGAAAATTAACAAAAAAATACTTAAAATAAATATGAAAAAATATAAATTAAATAAAGAAGAAAAAGAGCTTATCGCTTCGGTTGAAGCAGGCGAGTGGAAAACTGTTGACAACCTTGAAGAACAGATTAGTAAACATCGTCAGTATGCTAAAAACACTTTGCGTAAAGACAAAAGAGTTAATATCAGAATATCTTCCAATGATTTAACTGATATACAATTAAAAGCTGTCGAAGAAGGAATACCATATCAAACTCTAATGACAAGTGTGCTTCATAAATTCGTTACCGGTCGGTTAATTGAATCAAAATCCAATCAATGAAAAAATTAAAAAAATATTCTGTTATTCTTGGATTAGCTATTGTTTTTTTATTTCTTTCCTCCTGCGGTAAAAAAGAAAATACCGATGAAATTAAACTGCCGTTTGAAACACAACAAGTCAAAAAATTTGTCAAAAAGAACCCTCCAAAACAATCTGAAAAATCCGGTGATTCAAAAAAATCCGCAGGCGTTTTAATTACCGCGGAACTAATTTCCGACAATAAAATTATTCCCAAAAATCTATTCGCGGAAATTAAAATTAAAAATAATAAAAATCATCCCGATTTATTTTTCGCAACGTCCACAAACTACAATAACGGTAAGATAACTTTTCCGAAAATAAAAAAAGGTCTTTCAAATTTATTCGTTTATGTTAAAGCAGATAATATCGCTGAAACTTCTTCTGAATTTTTTGATACACTTGACGGAACAAACAAAACGGTTGAAATAAATATACTTTCAATCCTAAAATTTTACGGCAGAGCGGTTAGAACTGACGGCACTTCGATAACAAATATTTTTATCAAAGCTACCCCGCGCGGTCTTTACGAAAACTCGCGAACAGGTCATGTGAATTCTGAGATAAGAACAGATGATGAAGGCAATTTTGTTCTTGATAGACTTTTGCCTGAACATTATAAAATATCACTCATTGCCGATGGTTTGTCTTCAATAACTACAAATATAGTTTTATATTCCGATGAAGAGAACAGATATTTGTTTACATTTCCTACAAATAAATATATAACTATAAATGGAATTATTTTGTATGGTAAAACAGACGAACCGGCGGAAGGAATAGAGGTAAAATGTGATTCTTGGAGTTACAAAAATGAGTTGCCAATTAAAACGGATACGGACGGTAAATTTAAATTTTGTATACCTTGTGTAGAAGGACAATTTGCCATTTCCAAACTTCGTGAAAAAGGGAAGTACGCAACTGCTAAACTAACAATTAATGAACCCGAATATGCCAAAGTTGAAAAAATGATTTTTCGTTATAATGGGGAATTAATAAAATTATATTTGCGAGAATACGGAATTATAACAGGAAAAATAACCGATAAGAATGGGAATCCAATACAAGGAATTAAAGCACAATTCAAGTCGATTTTTTATAATAAGTATAAAGATAATAAAGAAGCTTATTGTGCACGGAATCAATATCCATCTAATGAGGAGGGAATTTATGTGATATCCAATGCCGCAGCGCCGGATGTTTATCATTTATTTCAAGCCAATGGGAATGGCTGTTCTTTTTTAGCTAATGGGTCATCCGGAAGGTCAATAAAAGTGAATCCGAATCAAACAACAGTTTTTAATTTTAAAATGCCGACACCTCCAAAAGTCAAAGTTAAATTTATTGATGAAAATGGGAATGCAATATTAAAATATAAAATGGACTTCAGATTGAATTCCTTGGGACGACAAGGTTACGGAACAAAAGATGTAGATTTGAGTGATGCAAGCGAATGGTATAATTTATCACTTTGGAATGGCATGGGTAAAATGGAATTATCATTAGTTGCAAAAACTGATGATGAACAAGTGGGAACGACTAATAATATTAAAGTTATTTCTGATGAAGAGTATAAAATTGTACTAAAAGTTAATAGCAATAAAAAAGCAGATGTGTCGGGATTTGTTTATGATAATGATATGAAGCCAATAGTTGATCAAAAAATTCATGCAGGAACAAAATCACAGAACAGTAACTCAAAAACCGATTATCTCGGTTTTTTCGAAATTCTTGGAATGAATTGTAAAAAGGGAACTCCGATTAAATTATCACTTTCGGAAAAACAAGTTACATATAGAACAAATGTTCTTGCCGGTAGTGAAGGTATTGAGTGGATACTTCCAAAACCAAAATACATTACCGGAAGTGTATTTATTGAAAATCTTGATACGCCGGCAGCGAATTTTGCGATTAGTGTTAGCAGCCAATATAACAAAAGATATTTCCATACTGAGAACGGGAGTTTTTCTTTACCGATAAATATCAAACATCCGGACAGTAAAAGAAATATTAAGATCAATATTTTTGTTGACGGTTATGTTCCTGAATCACGGGAAGTTAATATAAGTGATATTAATACTTTTGATCTTGGTGATATAATTTTAATGAATAAAACAGCGACAATTATCGGGAAAGTTGTTGATGAAGAATATAATCCGGTTAAATCTCGCGTCTCGCTTGTTAATATCAATAATGATGAGAATAGTTTGAGTGCCGGCACTGATGAAAGAGACGGCTCATTTGAATTTACAGACGTTCCACCCGGTGAATACCAAATAACAGCTTACACACGCTTTAATCGTGTGAAATCAGAAACTTTTGAGTTGCGTTCAGATGAAACATATACACTTCCGGATTTGATTTTTGCTGAAACAAATTTAGTGAAAGTATTGTTAAAATTTGTTCTTCCGGGTGGAGCACCTGCCGCGAACGCGCAAATCAATTACTTAAGACAATTTACTGACAAGAATGGATTTCTGGAGATAAAGTTAAAGCAAAAAAGTTATCCAAGTTGGAAAGTTGAGATGGCTAAAAATTTATATTACACAGAAGATATTACAATTAACAAAAACACGGAAGAATTAACGATAAAACTAATTTCATTGTTAAATGTCTCCGGAACTGTTACCTTAAATGGCAAATCATTGGATAATGTGACCCTGAACTTTAAAGCACGGAATAATTATTATAAAACTAAAGTTCATAACGGGAAATTTGAATTGAAAGCTAAGCCGGGGAAATATGCTGTTGCGTGCAAGCAAAGGAAAGTTACAATGGAAGTTGAGTTAAGGGAATCGGATGATAACAGAATTGATTTTAAATCAGGAACAGGCACTTTTGAATTTGAATTTCCGTATAAGTCAAGATGGTCTATAAGTCTCAATAAAACAGTTGGAAATACTAAGACGTTTATCGCGTATTTTAGTACAAAGAATAACAATAAAGGAAAAATAACCGAACTTCCGGCTGGTTATTATACTTTATTAATTAATAGTTCGGATGAGTATTCCCGAACGAATTTTGTTGTAAACTCAACCTTGAAATTTGGTGAAACTAAGAAGATAAGATTTTGAGCTGACAGGAGATACCCGGTTTTTTTACGTCGCGTGTCCCGATAGAAAAACGTATCGGGACGCGAACTCACAAACACTTATTTACCGCAAGTTAGTTTATTCTTGATTTGCGCAGCAGGAGCTACGCACGACGTTGCTTTGTCATGAAATCTTCCTGTTTTAGCTTTTGTATAAAAAATGGGTGTCTCCTGAATAACCTCTGTTGACGAAAGGTGTACAATGTGCTAAAATAGAACTATGATATCATATAAATTAAATAAAGAAGAAAAAGAGCTTATCGCTTCGGTAGAAGAAGGTATTCCGTATCAAACTCTAATGACAAGTGTGCTTCATAAATTCGTTACCGGTCGGTTAATTGAATCAAAATAATAAAAAATGAAAAAAACTATTTATATTTTTGGATTAGCACTTGCCTTTTTATTTTTCTCAGCATGCGGTAAAAAAGATAACGATTTAGATGTATGCTTAGTTTTTCCCGCGACAAAATTAAAATCCCCCTAACCCACTCCCGAGTGAATACTCGGGATGTTCCACTTTATAAAAAGGGGGACTTGCACGGATACGGGGAAAGTTTGGCAAAAGCATCGTTTTTTTCCAATTTTTAATAACCACCAGTACAAGACCAGTGGGATAATTAAGTTGAATACTGGATTTGATCGGCAATTATTATCAAATGACCTTTTCGAGCGGCATCTAATTTATAATCTAACATCCGGAAAATAAATTGTTCCCGATTTATCGGGAACAATTTCCTCCGAGTGCCTGCAACTTATTACAAACCGGCACGACCCATTTGACTTTTTTTAATGATAGTGGTATAATGTTCGCAACAACTTTGAAAATAACAATTTAATTTAAGTAATAATGAAAACTTTGGCAAATGTAATTCTATCTTTAGTGAACGTCGTGCTGCTACTAGTGGTGCTATGCTCCGCATTGCC
>JAOZNZ010000265.1:5003-5209 GCA_029933535.1 bacterium
AAATTAATTTAACAAAAAAAAAAAAAAAAAAACGCGACCGATGGAAAATCGGTCGCTTTTTTTTTTGAAAAAAGCAACAATTATCAATTAATAAATAGAAACGGCTTATTGACACTAATAGCCTAAATCAGTATAATTCACAAATAGTGTCTGACCGAAAACTCCGGTTTTTCGCACGGCGTCTATTTTAGATGGCAGAGTGCTTT
>JAOZNZ010000957.1 GCA_029933535.1 bacterium
GAGACTGCCTACTGCGGCTACACTGATAATTTGAGAAACGCCACGCATTTTCAGAGCATAAATATTTGCTCTGTAATTTATTTCTCCCGGTAAAATAGTATGGTTTTCTCCGTGTCGCGCAAGAAAAAAAAGTTCGGTCTTTCCAA
Organism: bacterium; assembly: GCA_029933535.1. Taxonomy (GTDB): domain Bacteria; phylum Auribacterota; class UBA3054; order UBA3054; family B51-G9; genus B51-G9. The sequence goes on from JAOZNZ010000957.1 coordinate 147, forward strand.
TTTTCATATGCAGCACCGGCGAACTTGGCATACCAAAAGGTGTTTGTTCAATATATTCGCCTAAAAGCTCCGCATCGGGAAGATTTTGAAGACCTGTTCCGCCTATAATTGCAATTTTTGACATAAGATTAAATTATTCCCGGGTTAAAACGATAAATTATATAAGCAAAATATGAAATTAAAAAACATACTCCGGCTATTCTACCGAATTTTTTCTCTCTGGTAATCCAAATTAAACCATACAAAACTGCAACAACTGCAAGCATCATAATTACATCCAACCACGGAAGCTCAAATTTAAGCGAAGCGGAAGGATCCTTTAACACAAGCACACACGGTACTATTCCTATTACAAGGGCAAAATTAAATATATTGCTTCCAATAATATTACCAATCCCTATCTCATTCTGATCTTTTATTGCCGCAGTAACCGTCGCAGCAAGCTCAGGTAAAGACGTACCAATAGCAAGAACTGTCAACCCGATCACAGCTTCGCTTATGTTCCAGCTTCTCGCAATATCAACACCGCCAACTACCAGAAGATAAGCTCCACCAATCACCACTACACTACCGATTATAACAAAAATGAAATATTTAAGTTTAGAACCATGCGGTTTTTCATTTTGAAAATTTGATTTATGGGCTGAGGATTTAATACAGTAAATAACATAAGCAGAAAGAACAATAAGTAAAATAATTCCTTCCTGCCAAATTAATTCTCCACCCAAAATAAAAATGCAGAACAAGCCGGTAATTCCAAGCAAAACCGGAAAATCAAAAAATAGAGTTTGACGTTCAACTTTGAACGGACGAATTATTGCCGCCAAAGCAAGAACAAGAGCAATATTCGCAATATTGCTGCCGACAATATTTCCTACTGCCATTCCATCACTACCTTTAAGAGCTGAAGTAAGACTTACCAAAAGTTCAGGGAAAGATGTCGCTAAAGCAACAATAGTCAATCCCACAACAATTGGGCGAATATTTAATTTCAAAGCTAGATTCTTTGAACCTTCAACGAGGACATGTGCTCCACCGGTTAAAAGAATCAAACCAATTATCAATTTAACATAATTCATATTGATAATTATACAAATTCGGCATTTTTAAGTAAAGCAGGAAAATCAGGTGTCAGGTGTCAGGTGTCAGGTGTCAGGTGTCAGGAAATTCAAATCAAA
>JAOZNZ010000266.1 GCA_029933535.1 bacterium
TCCGGAAATTCGAGATGTGTATGTGTATCAATCATAGTAGAAAATATAACGAAAATGGCGATTAAAGTCAAGACTGGAATCGCGTTTTTACGCGAATTGCGCTATGCGCAATGGTAATCGGTAATCGATGACCAGTAAGATAGAGAAATTTGAATTGAATAATCCTAATACCGAATACCCTCCATAACTCCTTCCCCCTGTGGAAAGTGAAACTATTCCACTGGGGCCACCAATCCCATAACTCCCATATCTCCCATAACAAAGCACAAAGCACGGTTTATTCATTTTGCAATTTAATTTGTTATAAGTTATAATATTATCAATCAAATATTTCTGGTTTACTTTATGAAAAAATTGAAAATCATTCTTTTCTGTCTTGCCATTTTGTTTATTGCTGATTATTCTCAGGCAAAAACTTTTGTCTCGTTCAACGGCCGTTACACAAATCTTGTTTTTTCTTACAAATATAAATTATGGAAAGAAAAGGATGAATTCACTGTTGAACAAATAAAAAGCGAATGCCAAAACCAGCCCGAAAATCCAGATGTCTGGTATATTGCAGGCTATTACTGGCAATACAGAATAAATAACAGAAAAAAAGCCGGTGAATGTTATAAAAAATCAATGGAATTAGCGCCAGCGGCGTTTAGACCTAATAACTCTTTCATTGAAATTGTTCGGTTAAATAACGGACCGGAAAATTTATTTTGTAATCTGACAAACTCATTTTATAAAATTAGAAATGTGAACAATACGATGGGATGGTCATGGCAAATCAATTTTTTCAGAAGCGAGAATACAAATCAACTTGAAAGATTATATTTCTTCATACAAAAAAATAAAGAAAAAATTCCGGCGTGTGATTACGCGCTTGGTAAATGCGCAATGCAAGCCGGAAAATATAAATCCGCACTCAAACATTTTGAGAAAGAACTTCCCAATACTGTAAATAGAACGAAAAAAAACAATATTTTAAATGAGTTGAAATGGCCTTCCGGATATGCAGATAATCCCAAATTAATGGAGTGTCGTGATAAAATTCTTAAAAAGTATTTATCACCGTTTAAATATGCTCTTCAGCAAATTAATGATCTCCGACCCAAACACAATAATCTAAGATTTTATACATTAACAAGCAATGCCTTTGAACTCGCGAAAAATCAGCGGGAAAGAATTATAGCAATACATGAATTCGTATCTTACTGTCGTAATACGGATTCAAAGGAAATAGAGGGATTTATTAATAAGATTGCTAAAGAAAAAAATGTGGATCCAATTTTCGCAAGTATGCTCGTGAGAAATATGAATACAATGAACGCGACTAATTATTTGTATAGTTACTGTGCCCGTGTGATAGACAAAATGCCTGAAAAAATTAATTGTGTAAATAATTTTATTGACGCGGTCCATAACGATAACGAAGGTAGAAAAAAACCTGAAGCCGATAAATATGTTTTAAATTTAATTGTCAATAAATTTCCAAAAAATTATTCTATTATAAATTCTGTCGCAGAAAAATATAAAAAATACGGTTGTTATAATGATGAACTTGCTTGCCGTAAAAAAATGTTGGCTTCAACTGATAATGAAGATTTTATCTCAAAAACCAAAGCAAGAATCACTGAACTAAAGTTGAAATCGGGACAGTCGGTTGATAAAACTAAATTTATTGTCGAAAACTTGAAGAATGCCGGAAGAGACGCTTCAACGGCAAAAGTTATCAGTGAATTTTATTTAAAAGCCGGAAAAACAAATGAGGCGCTGAGCATTTTAATGAAATGTGCTGAAAACAAAGACTTTCCTGATGAAAGTAAAGTCGCGGCAATGGCAATTATAAATATTAAATGGGGGAATTCAGAAAAAAAAGCGATTAATTTTCTGAATAAACTTATTAAAAATAATTATCCGTTATTTAAATCTCTTGCCGGAAAAATTATGTGGAAATATATTGATAACGGCTTTGAAAAAGAAGCGGTTGGTATGTTTGTTTTTATTACAAAAAATGACGACCAGCCTTATAAATACATTGAAGCAATAAAAGATTTTGACGCGAATTCTTTTGTGTATAAAATTATCTCGGAAAAAGTTACTAATAGTTATATATTATCAAAAATTTCTAATATGTTGTACACCTATAATAATAAACATGCGGCTTACAAATTAAGAAATTATTTTATCAATCTGCCGGATAAAAATCCAAATAAATATTTCGAGGCGGTAGAAATGCTTAAATACGCGTATTTGAAAGGCGACATAAAATTATGTAATGAAGTAATTGATAAAATTGATGATTTGGTTAATCGCGAAATAGTTCCGGAAAATTTATCCGATAATCTTTTTTATTATATGATGAAATTAAATCTGACTAATAAATGTAATTCATGGGTTGAGTTTATGTTAGAAAATACCGGTAGTAAAAAACTATCAGAGAATTTGTATTATTATTCAAAATGGTATATGCGAATCGGTGAAACAAATAAACTAAAAAACTTTGTCGCAAAGAACTGTAACACTAATTTACCAATATATAAATTGGTCGAAACATTAAGAGTTTTTAATTATATCAGAGAAACTAATCAGTATGAATTATTCGTTGATGCAATTGGAACACGCTTGGATAACGCGCGTTTAGTCAATAGTTACGGTTGTAATTATCTCGGGAAATTAAATTATTTATCGCGGGTTTCGGAAAAAAATTATGATAAAGAAATCAATGATTTTTTGCAAAAATGGTTTTATAATGATGAAATTAGTGTTAATACAAAAATCTCTTTTCTTAGTTATGCGAAATCAAATAAAGTTGATTTTATAAATTATATCGTAAAAGATAAAGATAAACTTAATAGCGGCCGATTGGCAAATATTGCCTGGATGTTCATTCGTTATGGCAATACAAACCGTGCGATTGTACTTTATTCTTATGCTTTAACAAAACCTGATATAAGAGAAGATAGCAAAATAAATATTATTACATCTCTCGCGCGAATTTACATTAACAATAAAGATTATCAATCGGCTGTAAATGAACTTGATAAAATATCTCAACTTAATTTAGAAAAACAAAAAAGCTGGATAATAATGAGTGTTGCTGATTTATATGCCAACTCGTTTAAATATCTTAAAGCAGTTGACTGTTATATTAGATTAATAAACACAGCAAAGAATATTCGTGATGTTAAAGACGCGATAAATCGAATTTCAGGTTTATGGCATCATGATTCTGAAATTGAATATGCTAAACTCGCGGAAACTGATTTTACTAATAAAAACGAATATCTTAATTATACAGCTAAAGCTTTGTTTTTCTTATTGGCAAATAATAATTCAGAAGCGGAAAAATATATTTTAAAAGCAGGGGAAAAATTAAAGACTAATGAAGAAAAATTCTCTTTGTGGAATACGTGTTGTAATTTAGTGAATAATAATGACAACTTACAATTCCGCTTGAACGCTTATATGAAAATGTTTGATTTAACAAGCAACATTAACGAGAAATACCGGGTTGGCCGCAAAATTAATTATATATTAAGACAAACTAAAGATTATGAAACTATACTTAAAATAAATAACGAATTGTTAAATGTTGTAACAAATGGTTGTCGTCGTGATGAAATTATTCTTAATATCAGCAAAACGTATATGAACTTGGGAGATACAAATGCTGCCTGGGAAACCGTTTTGCAATCAAATGACGCGGAAACAATTAAAAGATCTGTTTACAAATTGAATAAACGCAATGAAATGCTTGCTGAATTTGAGAAAAAAATAGAAACTGTAAACGGAAAGAATTTTACCATAATGGCTATTACTTTGTCGCAATATAATTGGAATAACAAGGAACTGTCGGTAAAACTCGCTTCCTTACTGGATAAGAAATTGCCTGTAATTAATGTGCGCGATTATGTCGATCTTTCGATTATTTATTTGAACTGTGGATACAAGAATAAAGCCAAAAATCTTCTCGAAAAATATGTTGACAGTCTTAATGAAAAATACCAGAAAGAAGGAAGAAAAATGATTGTTAAATATCTTGACTTGAAATGGAGACAATCGTTGAACTCTCGCGGTTATATAACTAACTCCGAAAATTTACAGCGTTTGTGGAGAAGACGTTGAACCTAGCCCGAAAACTCTCAGGACATTTCGCGAATACTTACACCGAACATCCCCACCGAATACCTCCCATACCTCCCATTAATCAACAAAGCGCAAATTTCAATAATAAACTTCCATTAATGTTAATCCGTGCGGGGGAGCGACATCGGTTTTTCTGTGCTCATTTTTTCCTGATAAAATTTCCGGTATTTCTTCTAATTGAATTTTACCGTTGCCGGCGGCTATTAATAATCCAATCATCGAGCGAACAAGTTTATACATAAAACTTTTACCGAAAATATTGATGATTAAATCATCACCATCGCGAATCATTTTAATTCCAGATATTTCGCGGATGGTTTCAACGTCAGGTTTGCCGGAGTTTATTTCTAATCCTTTGAAATCGACTTTACCTTTAAGCAAATTTGATGCTAAAACCATTTTCATTATATTAAGATCATGATGATACCACCAGTGATATCTTCTTGAAAGCGGATCGTCTGTCTGGCACAATCGAATTGTATAACGATAATGTTTTCCTTTTGACTGGTGTGTACTGTGGAAATCTTCGGAAACTTCTTCAGCAGATTTAACTGCAACATCATCCGGCAAAACACCGTTTAATGCAAGAAGCAGCTTGCCCGTTTCAATTGAATTATCAGTATGAAAATCCGCTGTTTGACCTAAAGCGTGAACTCCTGCATCAGTTCTGCTTGCTGCAGTAAGATAAATTTCGTGGCGGAGAATTTTTTCGAGCGCGGACTTTATTTCGCCTGCGACAGTTCTTACTTCAGGCTGAATTTGCCAGCCGTGAAAGTCAGTTCCGTCATAAGCGATAATCAATTTAATTTTTCTCATAACCACGAATGAAAATAAAAAAATTACTTAACCACTAATGAACACTAACGAACACGAAATAATTAAATTGATTTTTAAAGATGTGTTTGTTATTCAAAGACTCCACCATTCCATCACTCCATCTCTCCACTATTCCATTAATCCATTAATCCATTAATCCAACAATCCGCAAGCAAGATGCTTGCGCTACTTTAAAACAGCGGTGCGTTACTTATAATCAGATGA
>JAOZNZ010000267.1 GCA_029933535.1 bacterium
ACCGGTATTTATCATCGTTCAGCAGCTTGATAGAATGAGAAGCCAACTCTTCGTCAGACGTGGCCACAAGACCGCCCTGTGATTCTTCAATCCACTCCCGAAATGCTCTTAAATCCGAAGAAACAACAGGTTTCCCAAATGCAAAAGCATGAGCCATTATCCCGCTTTGCCCGCCCAGTTCATATGGAAGAATGACTATATCTGACGCGGAAATTATAGTGTCAAATGCCTGCGCCGGGAACTGCCCATAAAGTGTTATTATTCTGTCACGCACGGGGGAATCCTCTATCATTTTATAAATTTCATTTTGGTATTCAGGATGGTTTATTCCTCGCGACTTACTCGCCAAAACTAATACTGCATCCGGCACAGCTTCTGCTATTTCAGGGAAAACTTTGATTGCTCTGTCAAACCGTTTGGTTTGGCGCAGGTATCCGCACAGAAGCGCGACTTTTTTACCTTCAACGCCAACTTTTTTCCGTGCTCCATCAATTGGCGATATTTCTCGTATTCCATGGGGTATAACAGTTATTTTGTCCTTGTAACCGAAATATTTTATGAGTGTATTCTTGTGGGTTTCCTCATGCACGATAATAGCGCTGCTTTCCTGAATAATAACCCTGAGAACAATTTCCTCTTCAATTGGAATTTCATCTTTTACCGTATGAAATGTTGTAATTACAGGCAAAGCAACTTCGCGGCATCTGAGGATAAGTTCAATGATTTGAATACCTTTTGGTTCTCCGTATAGGCCGAATTCATGTTGTATGTGAATCAAATCAGGTGTCATTTTTGAAGCCATTAAATAGATGTTTGCTGCAATATTTTTTCCTGATTGAGAATAACAGCCAAAGGCGTGATCGCCCTTGCAACCGTAAGGTGAAAAAACGTAAGATTGATGGCCTGATTTCTCCAGGGCATCGGTCAGGTATTGCGTGTATGTTGCTATACCGCATTCTATTGGTGGATATGTTGATACAAAACCTATTCTCATATATTTGTCCTCTTATTTAGTGCCTGATCGAAAACCCCATTTTTTCGGTCAGGCACTAATTACATCTTCAAGCAATTCTTCAACACTCGTAATCAGAAGGTTTGTTGTCTCATCACACGCGCCGTAGTAGAGAAAAATTTCTCCACCCGGCCGTTCAACATGGCCGTTTGAAAACACAACGTTAGGGAAAAAACCGTTTGTTTCATATTCAGTTTCGGGAGATAAAAACGGTGCATCACCGCGAGCAATAATATTACACGGATTTTCTAAATCAAGAAGTAAAGTAAAAAGATGATAAACTGAGTTGTCTCCTTTCCCATGATAAACCACGAGCCAGCCTTTGTCAGTTTTTATTGGCGCTCCGCCACCGCCTATCTTCAGATTTTCCCACTTGTTGTTGCGCGGCCGGATTAAGCATTTGTGCTCTCCCCAATCCAACAAATTCGGCGATGATGAAATCCAAATTGACGGTTTGCCGAAACCCGTGTTATGCGGCCTGTGAAGCGCCCAATATCTTCCGTTTATCTTTTCGGGAAACAGGCTGACATCTTTATTCAAAGGGCAGAAGATAGTACCTTTTCTAACAACAGACTTAAAGTCCCGCGTGATACAAAGATTTGTTACCCATCCGTCTTTGGAAACACCTGTATAAGTAATATAAAATTCATCACCGAATTTTTGGATACGAGCATCTTCGCATCCATATTGTTCGCTTGTTTTTTGCGGAAAAATGAGGGGATGGTTATCAACCTTAAAGTTAAACCCATCGGAACTTCGTGCAACTCTGATAGTACTCAATGTCGAGAGATAATCAACGTTTTTGTAAACTACACCCCGTGTGTCTTTAAGGTGTACATCGGGATCTTCCTCGTTGAACCGAAGAATCTCGAGTGTGCTTGAGTTATCGTGGAAACGGTAAATTGGTACTCCGATAACTCCCGGTTCTGCCATGCATCTCTCGGCCACGCGAAGAAGAAGGATAATCTGATTATTGCAGATTGATGCCCCGGCGTTAAACGCGCCAAGTACTTCAAGACCGGACGTAGTAGGTATAACCATGTCCGGTCTAACGACAGGATTTTTTTGATACCTAATCATCTCAAGTAATATTATACTCTTCTCTTTGAAGTAAGTCAATATTCCTTTTACCGTGCCGGAAAAGATGATTTACAGGCACGGCTGAGGAAATTCATTCCGTTGTAATGAATTTAAAATTTAAATGTTAATAATGTGGAATAAATAAAATTGATAAATGTCATAGCGATAGCGAAGATTCCGGCCCCAAAGGGCGTCGGGAATAAATAAAAGTTTGACGTTTGACGTTGAACGTGCGAATACACGTTACTTCTTTAGGACGTTTGACATTAGTCCTTTAAAGGGATCAGCAATTCCACATTTTTTTTGTTTACATTAAAACAGAAAATGGTAATAAAATCTTTAGATGGTATTCTTGAACAAAAGCAAGTTATGTTAAAAGATTGTTTTGTCGTAAATTGTTTTGTCAAAATAATTAAAAACTACTGACAGAACGATTATTGACAAAACAATTAAAAAATTAAATATTGCTTTTTGAAAAGTTGAATGTAAAACGTAGTGTTTATTGTTGGTTTAACCGCTGGATTTTAACCTGTGGGATGGTAGTGATTTTGAATTATATTTTTAATACAAATTTACTTTTCAATCTAATATCTCTTGAAGAAGCTCCAATCAACACTTCAAAATCACCAGGCTCTGCGACCCATTTTTTAGCATTAACATCGTAGAATGAAAGATGGCTTTTATCTATTTTGAATTTAACAGATTTACTTTCACCGGCTTTAAGATTCACACGTGCAAAACCTTTAAGGGATTTTACCTCACGTTCAACACTGGCTTCTTTATCATGAATATATAATTGTACAACCTCATCTCCATCTACTTTACCGGTATTGGTAACAGTCAATGCTATTTCAAGTGTATCGTTTCGAGAAATCTTTTCTGATGATAATTTTATATCAGAATACTCAAAGGTAGTGTATGATAATCCATATCCAAACGGGAAAAGTGGTTCGATATTATATTTATCAAAATGGCGGTACCCAACAAAAATCCCTTCTGAATATTCAGCAAAAGTTTTTTCACCGGGATATGTTTTAGACGCAGGATGATCTTCCCATTTCTTCATAAAGGTTACAGGTAGTTTTCCTGAAGGACTAATTTTCCCGAACAGGATTTTGGCAAGTGCTGTTCCTCCCTGTTCACCCGGATAAAAAGCTTCAATAATTGCCGGGACTTTATCGCCCCACTCTGTCATCAACATAGCTGAACCATTATTCAAAACAACAACAACATTTTTATTTACTTTTAATACTTCTTTTATGAGTTTTACTTGCATTGGAGGCAATTCCAGGTAATCCCGGTCACGCGCCTCACCCTCAAGATTTTTAGCTAAGCCGGCGTTAATAATTACTATATCAGATGCTTGAGCTAATTTAACTGCATCCTCAAGCTCCGTACCTTTTTCAACAGGAGCAATACCTAAACGAGCTCTACATGTTCCAATATTTTCATAAAATTCAACTTTAATATCATAAAGTTTTCCTTCTTCAAACTCATAATAATCAGTTTTAAATTGTCCCGGTGCCTGGTCAGTCCATGCGTTTATCACAAGATTACCATCGATAAACAATTTAACACCATTATCAGCTCTAACACCAATTTCATATTGTCCGTTTCCCGGCGATTTTAATTTACCTGTCCATCGGATAGAAAATTTATCATCGTTCACAATACCCGGTACCGGTGATATACCTTGTCCCCAGCTAAAGTTAATTCTATCGTCAATACGGCTTGCAACCGGTTTTCCTTCTATCTCTTTGTTATTAAAAAAATCAGCTTTTATACCCGGTGTTTTACCATCTTCAAGCAGATACATACTTGCAGGAGCAATTGGCAGTTCTTTACTTTTTTGTTTTACACCGAACTCATATTTAACTTCAATCTTATCTCCCACTAAAGCCTTAACACCCTCCAAAGGTGAAATAGCATTAATAGCATCTAAATGACCTGAACCATCACCACCTAAACGGGCTGTTGAAGCATTTGGCCCCAACATCGCAATAGTTTTAATTGCATTTTCATCAAGTGGTAAAAAATTCTTCTTCTGCCCGGGCAGCCGGTTATTTTCAAGAAGTACAATACTTTTTTCAGCTGTTTCTAAAGCTAAAGCAATACGCTCTTTAGTGTTAATATATCCACCATAAGAATCTATAGACTCATCAAACAATCCGGCTTTTAACAATACTCTTAATATCCTACGAACCTTATCATCAAGTAAGCTTTCATCTACCTCTCCTTTTTTAACCGCTTTCAACAAATCAGCCCCTAAATATTTACCATTTGGCATTTCTAAATCAAGTCCTGCTTTGGCTGTTTTTACAGTTGACTTAACAGCTCCCCAGTCTGATATTACAATTCCTGAGAATCCCCAATCTTCTTTCAAAACATCATTAAGCAGATACTTATTTTCATTACAATAATCGCCATTTACAATATTATATGCACCCATTATACTCCAGGTATCGGCTTCTTGTACGGCAGCTTTAAATGCAGGAAAATATATCTCGCGCAACGCACGCTCATCAACTCTGGCATCAACATCAAAGCGGTTCCACTCCTGATTATTTGCAACAAAGTGTTTAGTACAAGTTGCTACTTTTTTGCTTTGGATCCCCTTGATTAACGGAACTACAATTCTTGACATCAGAAACGGGTCTTCGCCAAAACTTTCAAAATTTCTACCACCATAAGGCGTTCGAGATATATTTACACCGGGACCTAACAGTAAGTTAAATCCTAAGATTCGGGTTTCAGTTCCCATTTCTTTTCCTATTCTACTTACCAAATCTAAATCCCATGCTGCTCCCCAGTTAATTGGTGCTGAATATACAGTTGCAGGGCCTTTACCTCTTGGGCCAACCGGTCCGTCAGTCATAACAAATTCAGGAATTCCCAAACGTTTATTAGGTTTAGTTTTAAAATCGTCACCTGTAATTTGCTCTATTTTTTCTTCTAAAGTCATTTTACTAAGCAACTCTTCAACTTGTTTTTCAATGATTTCTGAGGAAGTATTTAACGTTTCGGTGTTTTTATATACAGCCATTCCCCCTTGAGGAAATGTGTTTATTGAAGAAAAAATTAAT
>JAOZNZ010000958.1 GCA_029933535.1 bacterium
ACATTCCCCCATTCAATTGGAAACTCCCATTTCTCATTTGATTTTAAAAGCAAGTCTATAGCGTCAGTATAAGTTACACGCGCAAACTCACTTGAAACGATTTCTTCCAAAGTTTGAATCAATCCCGGTTGGATTCTTTTATCAAAAAAAGCCATATCCCGCGGACATTTTTTCATCGTTGCCGCGACAACATCTTTAACAAATTCTTCCGCGAGATTCATATCATCATTTAAATCCGCAAAAGCCATTTCCGGTTCTATCATCCAGAATTCCGCGAGGTGACGGCTCGTGTTAGAATTCTCCGCTCTGAAAGTAGGGCCGAAAGTATAAACATCGCCAAGCGCGCAAGCATAATTTTCAACATTAAGCTGTCCTGAAACTGTCAGGTAAGAAGGTTTATTAAAAAAGTCTTCATGAAAATTTATTTCTCCTTCCTCGTTAAGCGGTGGATTTTTTAAATCCAATGTCGTAACTTTGAACATTTCTCCCGCACCCTCACAATCTGAAGCGGTAATCAGTGGAGTTGATATCCATAAAAAACCCCGGGATTGAAAAAAATCATGAATACACATCGATGCCGCATTACGAACTCGCGCAATAGCTCCGAAGGAATTTGTTCTCGGGCGCAGGTGAGCATTTTCGCGCAAATGTTCAAAGGACATCCGTTGTTTATGCATTGGATAATCTTGATCGATAAAGCCGTGTACTTTAATATTTTCAGCGAGAAGTTCAACAGATTGACCTTTGCCCTGTGATTCTTTAATAACGCCTTCAGCTTCAATACTCGAGCCGGTCAGAAGTTTTTTTACGTCACTTTCATAATTAGATAAAGAATCCGGCGCTATTATTTGTAAATTATCAAAAGTTGAACCATCATTCAGTTCGATAAAAGAAAAACCACCTTTAGAGTCACGACGCGTACGCACCCAACCTTTAATCACAACGATTTCATCATTAAAATTGCCATTTAGAATAGAATTAATTTTTATTTTTGTATTCATAGTTGATTTTTTCTTTATCCTGTCAGTTTTATATTTTATTTTCTTTTTTTTATTCTTTTTGAAATTGTGATTTATTTGTAATTTATTATTTGATTTTTGTTATTTTTTCATTTTAATATTATTATTATAGATATTTTATGCAGAATGGCCATTTTTGTCAATGACATTTTACAGAATAAAGCTTGCAGAATAATTAACAGCAAAATGATGATTGAAAAAAAAAACTTTTTAATGTATAATAATTACCTTTAAATTATGGTTGTCGGAGTGTAGCTCAGCCTGGCAGAGCGTCCCGAGCACGCCGCGAGCGGGTCTCG
>JAOZNZ010000268.1:0-820 GCA_029933535.1 bacterium
AATAACCAATAACGATTAACCAATAACCAATAACCAATAACCAATAACGATTAACCAATAACCAATAACCAATAACCAATAACGATTAACGACTTTCGCACTTTCGTACTATTAACCAATAACCCCCGCCATCGGCGGGCATACTTCATGCTGAAAATAATCTTTAAAGAATTGAAACATCACGCTCCTTTTACTTTGGCTGGCGCGGTTATAGGAACAATGTTAGCCTTCGTGTTTAATGGAATATCCTATGATGCTTCTTATGATTTATTTTATATCTTTCACCCTATGCATGTCGTTCTTAGCGCGTTGGTGACTGCATCAATGTATAAACTTCATAATCGAAATCCATGGAAAGGTTGGAAGGGGATTGCCGCGCTATTGTTTATTGGATATGTCGGTTCAATTGGTATTGCAACATTGAGTGATTCGATCGTTCCTTATATTGGAGAAACTTTCCTGAAAATGCCGAACAGAGAAATTCATCTCGGCTTTATTGAAAAATGGTGGCTCATTAACCCTCTGGCAATTCTTGGCGTTCTGTGGGCTTACTGGAAACCTACAACAAAATTCCCACATGGTGGTCATGTATTACTGAGCACATGTGCTTCTCTTTTCCATATCCTTATGGCTAAAGCCGGCGTTATTTCCCTCACAGTCGCTTTAATTATTATCCCTTTCCTCTTTATTGCCGTATGGCTGCCATGCTGTGTGAGCGATATCGTTTTCCCATTACTGTTCATTCGCAAGCAGAACCGGCAGTAGCGCTTCGCTGTCATTAGCGCTGCGCGCGTCATTTATGCTTTGCATGTCATTAGTC
>JAOZNZ010000268.1:920-5172 GCA_029933535.1 bacterium
CAATCAGTCCAATCAGTCCAATCAGTCCAATCAGTCCAATCAGTCCAATCAGTCCAATCAGTCCTATCAGTCCTATCAGTCCTATCAGTCCTATCAGTCCTATCAGTCCTAGTCCACCTCGTATCTCTGTCTTCCGTTCTCGGATCTCGGACTTCGGATCTCGGATCTCGGATCTCGGACCTCAATCCTCCCTCGCCCCATGGAGTCTTACTCCATCAGGGCCACCTTCCTTGCCCCATGGAGTCTTACTCCATCAGGTCCACCTTCCTTGCCCCATGGAGTCTTACTCCATCAGGGCCACCTTCCCACTACTTTAAGAAGTTATTGTAGATGGGCATTAAATTATCTTCAAGATATTTTGTTTGATCGGTTGACAGGGGAGATTTTGTTGATACGCCAACCATTGGAATGCAAACATTTTTGTTCAAATTTATTTTTAATTCCTTTCCAATATTTTCAATCCAGCTTGTGTCAACTTTTAGTGACTCAAATGCAACTCGTATTGAATTGTCAGGAAGATTTTCAGTTAAATAATTGTAAAGCATTACATATGCTCGTGCACAATCAGCTAAATCATCAGAAAAGTATTTATTGGCATCCGGCAGGGGATCCCGACATTTAATTTCTTCTTTTAACCTGTGCCATTGATTCGCAACATCTTCTTTTTGAATTGTTGAGCCGTTCAGGCTTGTGAATTGACCTACCGGATCGCGAATTACTGCTGCAATTAATGCTTCCGGACAGATAGAATGATAGAGATTGCATCTGCCAACCTGTATAAATTTAACTAAATCCCATCCTTGTTTACAAAGAATAGATTCAAGCCATTTAGATCTTGTGTTTTTATCAGGAAAAATCGGAAGAGAAGAATGCTCTTTTATTCCATCTTTTGAAACTGCACGGCGAACAATTTGTTCTTTCCATTCACCACCGATTTTTGTATCTATCCCGCCTTCCCATCTGAAAGGTTCAAGACAAACGTATCTGAAGCCGCAAGCTTTCGCCGCGATTAACGAGGCAAGCTTTGTGCCCGAACGATTAATTCCCAAAATTATAAGTTTAGAAGTCATGGAGTAAGCCGCATTTCCAAATGCGAGCATTGGATTATTGGATGAACTTGAATATTAAAATTATTAGGTTAAAAGTCTAAAGCTTAACCCGGCATACGCCAGGCGCTTAAGCGAGTTTAAAGTTCCAAACTTCGCCCTATGGAGTCTTACTTTATCTGGCACTTCGCACATCGTATCTCCCATATCTCCCATATCTCCCATATCTCCCATATCTCCCAAATCTCCCATTCTGCAAACTGCATACTGTCTTCCGTCCTCGGATCTCGGATCTCGGATCTCGGACTTCGGTCCTCGGACCTCGTGCTCACGCTTGGAAGCGCGGCTTACACTACCAACTCCTTCAAAATACCCCTCACCTTTTCAATCGTTTCATCAGGATAATCTGATTCCGGTTTCTTTGCACGGCGGATATCTACTTCTTCACCGGTTTTATTTGAAACCGGTTGAACGCCAAGCCAATTGCATAATTTATCACGTGTTTCAGTAGGGGAGTTTAGTATATCATCAAAGCTGAGTTCATAATATTTATCAGAATTGAAATTCTCTTTGCAAAATTCTAACGCATTTTTTAACTGAAATAATGTCGTGTAAGCATTGTGCAGTGCAGAATCATCTTTCAATATCTGCTCGACATCAAGTCCCGCTGAACGATAAGCAAGTGGCAATGTTACTCGACCAACCTGATTGTCTAACCGGGCTGTCATATGAGTTCTTCTCAAACAAGTCTCAACAGGATCCCTCAGCATGTGGACATATCGGGCATTTGGGAATGCGGCATTAATTTCGGGAAGCAGGAGCAGATTTTCCGGCAGTTTAAATCCCCAGAGAATCTTTTTCTGCGAATTTCCTGTTCGATTAAAATACTCATTCAGCATTCTTGCGGCTGCAAGTCTTAACTCCGGTACAATATTACTTTTCTGCCATTCGGCTTTACATTTATATTTTTCTATCACACTTTTATAAACTGAAATTACTACATCCATACAGTCACCGGATATATTTACTTCATTACCAAGAAAAATTCCGCAGTCTATCGATATGAGTGAAAGCAGACGTGATCCACCTCCTCCTTTCCCGAGAAGGACTATCGGGCAATCGAGCATATCAATAATATTTTTTGGAAATGATTTTATCTCCTCGACCGGATCAATCCATTTTTCGTAACGGGTTACTATAGAATCAAATGGTGTGATTTTATCCCACTTCCTGCTGACATATTCATCACAGCATGTCTTATCGGCTTTGTATGCGTAATTTAATCGGTCTTTGATCTTTGGTGAATCCATTATCCGTTGAATGATCTTACCGCTGCCGTCTTTGTATTTATGTATACTTGGCGCGTTGATAATGTAACATTTATTCCCGTTCTCTATTGCTGTTAAAACCATATCTGTGCCAATACCGTGAATCCCAACAATATTTTCATCTGCTTTAGGATTCAGTTTGCGTCGGAATATCATTAAATGTTCATCTACACTGGATGCTCCGACATATCGTTCGCCTTTTTTAAAGGTATTACAAAAATTATTGGGATCACTGTAATGTCCTGCAGGAATACCTTTTGTATTTAATCCTGCCACTCCGATTATACCCCAATCGGGATCAGTTTTTTCTATGCTTTCTATTCCAAGCTCTAATTCTGACTGCCATCCATCCGGCAAAAAAGTATCTTCATGTACAATTACGATGATCTCATTTTCTGATCTTTCTATTCCCACGTTCATTGCATGAGCAAGTGAATCATAATTTAAATTTGAGAAATTATCAATTGTTATTAATTGATTGAATTTATAATTAACACACGATGAAGAAAGTATGTTATGCTCGTATTCTTCGGAGAACCGAACGACAACAAAACTGAGTTGAGATTGAGGTAATCGACTGGATTTCCCGATTTTCGGAAATTGTCTGCCGAAAACTTTCCTCCTGACTCTTTTTAAAATATATGTTATATAATTCAGTACTCTGTTCATTATTATTTAATTCTTATAATAAAAACCTAAAATTAATGCCTGATACAAAAATGTCTCGGAGCGTAGCGGAGTAAATTGTCCAATCAATCTTCCCTGACACCTGACACCTGACACCTGCTCGCGCTGGGAAGCGCGGCTTACACATGAAACAGCCAATGCCAGAATTTACCTAATTCTTTCCCCCGATTCTTTATTGATTGACGATTGAGATACTCAAATACACGCTTGTCTTCCCGTAATAATATTTTGTAAAAATCTTCTGATGATAAAACACTGTTGCGCATTATCCGGAATCTGTCAGGATAAACACGGGGCTCCTGAACAATATAACCTAACCATGTGAAAATATATTTCCAAAAGCATTTGAACTTTATCATCCAGTAAAAATGGAAAATTAATACTCTCGGCACAATTCTGAATCCTACTGATACAGGTATGTTTTTCGATATCGTAAACCATAAATTCCTGACTGTGTTGCGTATGACTTTAGGATTGCTCATTCCATCAGATGTCCCGCCACCAAGATGATAAACTATAGCTTTAGGAACATATATACCCTTAAATCCCGCGTGCGCTATCCTTAAATTCAAATCCAAATCTTCTAGATAAGCAAAATAACGCTCATCAAAATAACCTACTGTATCAAAAATCTCCCTACGGTAAAATGCAGCACCACCGCATACACCGAAAATCTCAAACGGTTCAATATATTCTTTCGCCGCATTTTCTCCGGAACCAAGTCCAAACATAAAACATGAAGTGGTAAAACTGTCCGCCACGCGATCAATTTTAGTTTTATCGTTCATGCAGATCATTTTGGATGACGCAAAACTGTATTTCGGATTACTGTCCAATACCTTTGACAGTTCTGCAAGCCAGTCAATATCGACTTCGGTATCATTATTTAAAAGTGCGATATACTCGCCGTTAGCTTCTTTAATTCCCACATTATTAGCAAAACAAAATCCTGTATTCTTACCAAGTTCAATCAATCGCAGTTGTGGAAATTCTTCGCGAATCATTTCGTTTGACCCGTCTGAAGAGCCATTATCAACAATGATTATTTCATAGTCATTAAAGGTCTGCGCCGCGAGAGAATTTAAGCACTCAAGCAGCAAATCTTTTCTATTCCAGTTTACTATTATTACGGATATTTTCATATTAGGCAGTACGATTAAATTCAAATCAATATTTTGCCCTGGAGGGGCA
>JAOZNZ010000269.1 GCA_029933535.1 bacterium
GGCAGACGGTATTGATAATAACGCTAACGGAATAATCGATGAAAAAAACGAAGGCATAAATGATTCACGTGAATATTCTGCAGAACATCTGAATGGTGATGATAGAAAATTCAGCAGTATGCCCGAGCTTGTGAACGTATTAATTGGCAATAATAATAAATTGTTGAAAACTAAAAATCTGATAATAAATGAAATCCCGAGACGAGCTACTATTTATTCTTGCGATATGCCCGGCTCACCGACTTTACCGAATGAAATGCCTTGTGATATTAACTGCATTACTGCCCGTGAATGTAGAAAATTACTGATTAAAGCAAATGCTGATGCTCCTTTTGAACCGAGCGCAGCAAAACAAATGCAATTGGCCGCGAATATGGTTGATTATCGTGACGAAAATCATGTCCTCTCCACTCTCGGTTCTACTTACGGTGTAGAAGCGATCTGCTTTAACGAAATTTTCGCAAATGATGAATCTGCAACTATAGATCCGAATTTTGCTAAAAGGGTATGGCCGGGTAATGGTCATAAAAGTTGGAAAGATAGTTTTGGAATGATTGATCAACAACGTTGTATATATTCTTTAGATACTTTCTTCGGTTGTATACCCGACTCTCCTTCACAAAAATCAAAACGATTCCAAAGACTTGATCCCCGCCGCGCGTGGCACATTAAAAAAGATCTTACCGCTTCAAATAAAGGAAAATTAAAATCTTTAGGCGGAAGTAAATTCAAAATTTATATTCCGGATGCAATGGGGCAAAGAGGTACCAGAACCGACGCGACAATGCTTGCCAAGCCTGTACCTCATGGTATTGTTCCCGGAAACAAGCCGTATTTAACCTGGCCCAACAGTTTTGAAAATCGCCCTAAAAGTGACTTTGAAAAATATTTGGGTGACATATTAGATGTTTTGAAAAAACTCGGGAGGGCTCATAAATATCGTCCGATACTCAAAAATAATTATTTTAAAAATTCTCTAATAATGTTTTACGCGTGGCCTAAAACCAGAGATGATAACCCGCCTTCAATAGGGTGTTTTAAAATAATTGAAAGCGATGATGAATCAATTACATTCGAAAAAAAGAATTATTTCGATAATAATTCAGCATATAATTTCGACGAAATAATGAAAACCACTTTTACTAACGATTGGACTGTAGATTATGACTTGAGCTTTACTATTAACGCTTGGGCAAATTGCTACTTCCCGGTCGCCTGGCAACCGGAAGCTAATCAAACTTATATGCTTCGCGCTCGACAGCCCCGCGCCGGAAAATATTATAAAATGATCATTGGCAGGCCTCCGTTTTGGCCGGAATATACTGAGAATGGATTAGACGGTTATCCGGATGAACTTGGAGTTTCCGGCAAAGTTGGCGGACCATATACATTAGATGAAAATTTCAAAAACAGGATGTGGGTATATAACGAAGGAAAACCTATTATTACAAAGCGGGGGGGGTGGTTGAGTATTCTTATTACTTCTGCCAAAAACGGCATCTCAAGACAACAGAAAAAAGGCCAATTGATCGGCTATATCAGAATGGTAGCTCCCGAAGTAGTAGAAATGTATAACGCTTCTGCTACTCCTGTCTCTCTTGCAAACTGGAGAGTTATTTGTAATACCGGTAGTTTAGCAACTCAAATCGGAAGAATAAGAAGCACGTCTTATTATGACCAGAAACTTCGGCGATCAATTACTGATGATAACCCGGTAGTTCAACCCCGCGGACATTTTTATCTAGTTAATGATACAAAATTATTTGATGCCACTTACGGCAATGCCGATGACAGCTGGGGGTCAACCGCTGATGAACAAGTTCCGGTATTCCAAATGGATGAAGATAATTGGGGCGTTTCTTATAAAATTAAAGATACAAAAGCAATTGGTAACGGGATATATATTTCACTCGATAATTTTAACTTTAATACCAGAGAAATCTTTGGGAACGAAACCGTTAAATTCCTCGACCCGGATAACGCGGATGACCCGAAAAGCTGGAATAATGTCTTCGCTTATGTAAGCGGTATGGCTATGTATCCTACCGATAATGAATTCTTTACTTATTATTATGGCGATTATAAAGAACTTAAAGGCGCTAACCTTATGATTCTGGGTCTGCCGCATAGCGGAGGTATTGTCTCTTTAACTTTAAAAAATGAATATGACCAGGTTTGCGCCAGAACTGTTGACTATGGAAAAGTTGAAATTGACGAATTCGGAGTTACCACGGAAAAAATTGACCCTACAAAAAACACCTGGGTGAAAAGGAAAAAACATTCTCTTGGCGGTACAGAAAATAAAGCCGAAAATAAAGCCATGCAAACTCATAAAAATGATAGGTTCTTCATTAAAAACGGTCCCTATTGCAGCATTGGTGAAGCTAGAAATGTTTCCACAGGTAATGACTTCGAACGCCTGGGCGGCAGCGGAGATATTTCTAAAGGTGTTGCAGCGCTTTATTCTCTCTCAAAATACATGTCTTCATCTCACGTTCGTCTTGAATCATGTATTGGTGATGTAACGCGGGTTGGATGGAATAAAGCGTTTGATGAAGTCGCAAACTCATCGTTAAGATCTCTTCAGGCTAAATCAGGCGGATGGAAACTGGATAAATGGGCCGGGCAGACTCTTCGATTCCTTACTGGTCCCTTACGCGGTGAGAAATATCCAATTATTTCTAATTCTAAAAATATTCTTATTCTCGCACAGAATGATGTCAAAGATATTCCGCGTTCATCTCCTAACCGTAAGGCACTGAAACCGGTGACAGGTGATAAATTCTCGATTGGTCCCGGTTATTCCACTCCAATGTGCTATACAAGAAAAAGTGGTGAGTCGGCAACCTGGACATGGGAAAATGTAATATCTTTTCCAGGTACATATGATTTATATATTCATGGTCTTAATGACGCAATTGATACAACAGAATTTCTCGAAGAAAATAACAACGCGTCAATCGATGTTGAAGTATGGAACTACAAAACTAAAGAATTTAATATGCTGAAAAAACGCGGTAAATACGGTAAACATGATTCTTTTAATTCAGGTAAAATTAAACCGGAAAATATTTCGGATAACGGAGATGTTAAAATCAGACTGACCGCTCATGATGTTATTGAAAGAAATACTGAAGATAAAACCGGTAAACCTCTTGTAGGTTCAGGCGGGAAACAATCAGGAATAGCCTGGTTTAATTACGCAGTTATAACTCCTGTGCCGGTGGTAGGAAGAGTTAATATAAATGTTGCTTCCCCGCGTTTGCTTGCAAGTTTACCGGGAATAGATTCAAAGTTAGCAAAAAATATTCATGAAGGTCTTGACAGAATGGGGGAAAAAACATTAAAACCTTATCAACACCTGGGTGATGTATTTAAAGTAAAAGGAATGACACCTGATATTTTCGAAAGATGCGTTAATATTTTAGCGCTTGATTCAACATTCTTTACAGTTAAAATCGAGGCGGAAATCCTTAAAGATAATCCAAGATTAATGGAAAAATCTAATGGGCAGGGAATGTTATCTAAAAGCGAATATTATCAGCAGGATATTAAACCTGACGGTATATTAGCTTCGCGAACTAAACGGTTTGTAATTAACTCTATAAAAAAAGATGACAAACATCTGAAATTTGTTGAATTAGAAAATAATTCTTTAAGATAGGGGATTACTTCCTGCCGTTGCGTACCAAAAGTTTATATTGTTTTGGCTTTGCGGTAGAACTGCGAATCATTAGTTCGCCTTTTAATCTAATATGCTCAGGCTCCCGTTCCGGGTTTTTAATGCGAGCAATTAATTCATTACCGGCAGCTATGCCAATAGAATCAATCGGCTGCCGGATGGATGTTAAAGGAGTTCTTACATTATCAAGACCCCATGGAACCATTTCCACACGATCGTCAAAACCGGCGATAGAAACATCTTTAGGAATAGAAAATCCCATATTTTCAAGAACGTTTAATGCCGCATAACCTAATTCGTCATGAACTGCAATAATGGCAGTTGGGAAAGTTTTTCCTTTTGAATTCCACGAATTGAAAGTATCAAAAAACTGGAATCGTGCTTCAGGTTTAATTTTAACTACGTATCTCGGATCAAGTTTTAATCCCGCTTCAGCAAGACTTTTTTCAACACCTATCCTTCTTTCTCTACAGGATGACAGCGAACCCGGAACACTTAAAAACGCGAAATTACGGTGACCGAGATGTAAAAGATGCGAAGCAACGACATAACCGGCATGCTCATGGTCAAGCTCAACTGTCGAAATAAAAGAAGGCCGAGGTGTCGGATGACGGTCAATCACAACACATGGGATACCAAGATTTTTAAGTTTAAGTTCGTTTTCTTCTGTAAAAATTTCATTTTCTTTTTGAAAAATAACGCAGCCGGAAGTAAAACGTTCACCCATAGCATCAATTAATTCTCCTGCCTGTTTCGGATCATCTTCCGTATAACTAAAATAGCAGGCATATCCTTTGGAACGTAAAGTTCGTTCTATGGCACATATGATTTTCTGATAAAAAGTTTCTCCGGGATCATGACTAATAACCATTATTGAGCGAACACCTTTATGATGTTTAGCGGGAATATGGTGTGATGCATATCCAAGTTCCGTTGCGATTTCTAAAACCATACTTCTGGTTTTCTCTGTAACTTTTATGCTGTTTGGTGTGCCATTCAAAATACGCGAAACAGTAGAAACACCCACACCAACACGATTGGCGATATCAATCAATCCTACCTTTTTCTTTTTTGGTGAAAGGACTTTCACCAATCTTTTAGTTGATTTCTTTTTCATAATAGTTGTGTTATATTTAAACGTAAAAGGTCTACATTTTTAAAATTATATATTTATGTAGTATATCAAACTTAATTATTAAAAACAAGCATACAGCAAAGTTTTGTGTGAAATTATTATGACTTTTTGATATAATGTATTCAAGTCGATAACTCACGCGGGTGTAATTCAGTGGTAGAATGTCAGCTTCCCAAGCTGAACGTCGCCGGTTCGACTCCGGTCACCCGCTCCACTTTTGAAAAATATGCCTTATTACGTGTACATATTATACTCGTCAAGTTGCGACAAGTATTATACAGGAATGAAACCAACGGAGCATTTCATTATAGCCCAGGGTTATCAACCCTGGGGATAATGTCAGA
>JAOZNZ010000959.1 GCA_029933535.1 bacterium
TAATTAGAAAAATATAATGCTCGACTATAAAACAATTTGCTTACACACAGAAAATAAATTTGCGTTTAAGCGCAAATTTCCTCAGCCGTGCCTGCAAGTTGTTTCAATCGGCACGGTAATCCAATAACCTATTAATAAAATGTCTTCAGGTATAACTTTTCCAAAAGGGTTTAAAACATCAGCGCTAAACTGCGGATTGAAAAAATCAAACCTGGATTTGACTGTCTTCGTTTCAGATATTCCGGCAATTCCAGCCGGCGTGTTTACGCAAAATATCTGTTGTGCCGCCCCTGTAATTTTATCTAAGAATAATATTAATTCAAAAACAATTAAAGCAATTCTTGTAAATTCAGGTAATGCAAACGCAGCGTCAGGCGATGAAGGATATGCCGCCGCGGTAAAGTGTGTTGAGGAACTTGCAACACGGCTTAAATGTATTCCTACCGAAATTCTTATGGCTTCTACGGGAATTATTGGTGTGCCGCTGCAAACCGATAAAATAATAAATTCTCTCGATGCATTGGTTGGAAATCTATCGGAAGAAAATAATGTCGATGCCGCTCAGGCAATTCTTACTACCGATACTTTCGCTAAAGAAGCTGTCTGCGAAATTGAACTTTCAAATGGAAAAGTAAGAATCGGTGGTATAGCAAAAGGATCAGGTATGATTATGCCCGATATGGCGACTATGCTTTCTTTTATTACAACCGATGTCGAAATTGATCGGCATATACTTCAAAATATGTTGAAAAAAGCCGTTGATAAAAGCTTTAATAAAATTACAGTCGATAGTGATACAAGTACAAATGATTGCGTGATGATGCTTGCTAATGGCGCGTCAAATGTAACTTTAACCGAAGGTGACAAAATAATATTTTACGAAGCTTTGGAATCTGTTTGTATCGATTTGGCAAAAATGATTGTTCGGGATGGTGAAGGAGCAACAAAATTTGTTACCGTTGTTACTGAAGGCTGTAAAACCGAAAAAGACGCCGATGCAATTGCAAGGGCAATTGCCAATTCGCCTCTCGTAAAAACGGCTTTATATGGTAACAATCCGAACTGGGGAAGAGTTATAATGGCTGCGGGAAAGTCAGGAGTTAAATTTAATCAGAAAAAAATAGATGTATATTTTAATGGTTTTTTAACAGTTAAGAATGGATTAAAAGCTGACGCTAATCCTGAAACGCTAAAAAAAGAATTCGCCAAACAGGAAATTGAAATAAAAGTAAACATTAATTCCGGTAACTCTGAAGCTGTAATATGGACATGTGACCTTTCACATAAATATGTGGACATAAACGTGGATTATAA
>JAOZNZ010000270.1 GCA_029933535.1 bacterium
CTCGGAGGAAATTGAAATTAGCTGTCGCAAATTTCAATTTATTTTCCGTGCGTTTGCCTTTTAGTTTTACTACCATCCCACAGACTTTAATTTAAGTTTTTAACAACCGATAAACAGGGCGTTTCGCACTGTAAAGTCATAAAAGCAATATAAAATTGCTGCCCACGGAACACACAGACTACACGGAAATTTTTAAATACAATAAATTTATTTTATTAATTGTACTGCCCCATAATAGTACTGCTAATTTTCTTAATCGTTCTGCTGTTAATTATTCTGCAAATTTCTTTTTTCGAAAAATCATTTTGTTTTCATTTCCCAATTTTCGAGGACATAATCTAAATCTTTATCACCTCTTCCGCTAAGATTCACGAGAATAGTTCCTGTTTTCATTTCCCGCGCTTTAACAAGTGCGTAAGCAATTGCATGAGCGCTTTCGATAGCCGGAATAATTCCTTCCAGGCGAGTTAATTTAAAAAATGCGTCACTGCATTCTGTGTCTAAACATGTTACATATTCGACTCTGCCGGTATCTTTCAAATAACAATGTTCAGGACCCACACCCGGATAATCGAGTCCACTGGCACAGGAATAAACCGGAGCCGGAGAGCCGTCTTCATTTTGTAAAAGATAGCATTTGAAACCATGAATAATTCCCTCATGACCGTAAGTCATTGACGCTGCGTTATCACCTACTCCTTCACCCCGGCCGAGGGGTTCAACACCAATAAGTTCGCAAGGGTCATTAAGAAACGGCGCGAAAATTCCTATTGCGTTTGATCCACCGCCAACACACGCGCAAACCACATCCGGTAATTCACCTATCATATCCAGGAATTGTTCACGCGCTTCGATTCCGACAATTCTCTGAAAGTCACGCACCATCAATGGGAAAGGATGAGGACCGACGACAGATCCAATGCAATAAATTGAATTTTTGTAATCTGTAAGGTAATCGTCAAAGGCTGAATCCACGGCTTCTTTTAGTGTTTTAAGTCCATGAGTTACAGGAACGACTTCTGCTCCGAGAAGTTTCATTCTACTAACATTTGGAGCCTGTTTAGCGATATCGACTTCACCCATATGAACTTCACATTCAAGGCCGAAATAAGCTGCTGCCGTAGCGACAGCCACGCCGTGCTGTCCTGCGCCTGTTTCAGCGATAAGTTTTTCTTTTCCCATAAATTTAGCGAGTAAGCCTTCACCCATGCAGTGATTTAATTTATGAGCGCCGGTATGATTCAAATCTTCGCGTTTCAAATAGATTTGCGCGCCGCCATTATCCATTGACAGTGTTCGCGCGTGAAAAACGGGTGTTGGTCTCCCCTGGAAATGTTTTCTAATATACCGCAGTTCATTAATAAAGCTTGCATCGCTTTTTATTTTGTTATACGACTCAATTATTTCAGCGAAGGGTTCTTCAAGTTCAGGCGGGAGAAATTTACCGCCATATTTTCCAAAAAAGCCTTTTTCATCAGGAACAGTATTCAATTTATTATTTTTGCTCATAAATCTCCTTAAAAATTATATTCAAAATATCTTTCAATAAACTTATATTTTATAATATAATATCAAACTTGTATTTATTTATCAAACCGCTTGACTTTCAGATAACTAATTGATATAATATCCAACCTAAAATGAAATTATAACTTTAGTCAAAAAATGACATTATGGAAAAACATCAGTTAAATAAAACTTATTCGGCGCCGTCACATGAGATCGAGCGCAAATGGTATGTGGTTGACGCAACAGATTTAATTCTCGGTCGTCTTGCCACACGTGTAGCCACAGTATTACGCGGTAAACATAAGCCTACATTTACCCACCACGTTGACACGGGTGATTTTGTAATTATTGTTAACGCGGAAAAAATCTCCCTTACAGGTCAAAAACCTGACCAGAAATATTACACTTGGCATACAGGCTGGCCGGGCGGATTTCGTACAAGGACATACAAACAGATGCTTGAAAAGCATCCTGACAGGATAATTGAGCACGCTGTTAAAGGAATGCTGCCAAAAACAAAACTCGGCAGACAGATATATAAAAAACTTAAAGTATATGTGGGAAGTGAGCATCCTCATTCAGCGCAAAGTCCTGCAGAACTACCTGTATAAAATTTGATTTCATACTAAAATAATATACTATGACAAAAAAAACTGTGAAAGAAGAATTGGAAACAAAAGTAAACGAAACTAACGATGAATCTCCCGTAATAGAGATTACTGAAGAGATAGTCGAAGAAATAGTTATTGAACGCGATGACCGCGTGTTTACTGCAACTTATACCGCAACAGGCCGCCGCAAACAGGCTGTAGCGCGTATCATTCTAACTCCAGGCAACGGGAAAATTACTATCAATAAACGCCCCGCGGAAGTTTATTCTCCGGGCGCTTCTTTTGATAAACCGTTTGTAGTTACAAATCTTGCCGGAAAGTTTGATGTTAAAGCAAACGTCAATGGCGGCGGAATGGTCGGACAAGTTGGCGCAATTTGTCATGGCATCAGCCGCGCGTTAAGTCTTATTGACGACAACGCCCGCAAGCATCTTAAAGCGGCGGGACTTCTAACTCGTGACGCCAGAGTTAAAGAACGGAAAAAATACGGACAACGCGGCGCCCGCGCAAGATTCCAGTTCTCGAAGCGTTAAAATTGGACATTTGACGTTCGACGTTTGACTTTTGCAATTTATTTGTGATTTATAATTTGCAATTTGTTATTTCCTCATAATGCGGGTGTAGCTCAATTGGTAGAGTCTCTGCCTTCCAAGCAGACTGTTGTCGGTTCGAGTCCGATCGCCCGCTCCAATAAATTCAAAACCGTAAGCAAGATGCTTACGCTACTTTACTCGTTCCAGCACATTAAACATAAGTTTGATGAAATATTCCGCAGCTTTATCAGCTGTTTCCTTAACCTCTTCATGAGAAAGTTTAGTTTTACTAAGTCCCGCAGCCATATTTGTTATTAAACTGACACCACATACTTTTATTCCCATGTGATTTGCCGCTATGCATTCAGCAACGGTTGACATACCAACAGCATCAGCGCCAATAATTCTCAACATATTAACTTCAGCGGGAGTTTCGTATGTCGGGCCTGACATTCCGGCATAAACACCGTTGCGGATATCTATTCCGTTTTCCAGTGCGCATTCAACAATCATATCGTTTAATTTCTTGTTGTAAGCCTCACTCATATCAGGAAAACGTGTACCAAATGAGTTATCATTCGGTCCTGTCAACGGATTATTCCCCTGCAAATTAATATGATCACGAATAACCATCAATTCACCCGGAGCAAAGGCAGGATTTATTCCTCCGGCGGCATTAGTAAGTATAAGAATTTTTATACCAAGCATACAGAGAGTTCTCACAGGTAAAACAACATTTTCGGGTGAATGGCCTTCATAAAGGTGAACCCTTCCCTGCATAACAGCGACATTAGACTCCCCTACTTTCCCAAGAACCAGTTTGCCGCCATGTCCTGCAACAGTTGGTTTTGGAAATCCCGGAATTTCTTCATAAGGAATTACGATCGGATTTTCGATATGATCTGCAAGTTTACCGAGACCTGACCCGAGAACGATAGCGATTTCCGGAACGAAGTCGGTTTTACTACGGATACTTTCAACAGCGTTGCAAATTTTTTCTTTATTCATTGTCGTGCCGGTTTTAGTTAAGTTACAGGCACTCGAAGGAAATTCAAATCATAGATTTGAATTTATTGTCCGAATGATTGCTTTTCGGTTAGTTGCTAAGTTTTCTTATTCTCCACATTTCCAATACGAGGTGTATTACTTGAAAATGACCATGAGTGCATGTTCATATTAAATCTGATTATTGGATGACAATTTACTCCGCTACGCTACGAGACATTTTTACGTTTGCAATTAATATTACTTTGTTCTCTGTCCTCCGTTCTCTGTCCGATTATTGATTATTTTTTTCCGGTAAATCCGATCTCAGCCCGGTTGGCTGTTCGTCTATTTTTTTTACTTCATTGATTTTTTTTCCATTACCGGCTCCCAGTTCATCAAAGCGTCTCATTTGCGGCAGGAGTTTTCTTTCGATTGAGCCAACGGCTTTATTAAAATTTTCAATCAATTTATTAATGTTACCTCTAATGGATTCAATATGACCGATAAATGTATTTACACGGTTATAAAGTTCTTTACCTAATTCACTTACCTCACGCGCGTTATCCTGAATAACAGTCTGTCGCCAACCGAATTCAATTGTTTGAAGTATTGCCATTAAAGTAGCGGGAGTAGCAATAATAACATTTTTCTGCATTGCGTAGTCCATGAGGTTTGCGTCGTATTGAAAAGCAGCTTCGAGAAAAGCGTCATTAGGAACAAACATAACTACAAATTCTATTCCTTCGGAAAACTCTTCCCAATAATTTTTCCTGGAGAGTTCAGTAATATGATTTTTCATTGATTTCGCATGACGTTGTAAAAGTTCTTCACGTTTTACACCATCAACTTCTTCGTAAGCTGATAAATAAGCATCGAGTGACACTTTAGAATCCACAACGACTTCACGGTTCTGTGGTAAATGAATAACCATATCAGGACGTTTACGTCCTGATTCTAAAGTAACAGACTGCTGCTCATCAAAATCAATATGCACTGTCATTCCGGCAATTTCAACAACGCGCCGCAAAGTAACTTCTCCCCATCTGCCTCTGACTTCAGGACGTCTGAGCGCGTTAACGAGATTTCCGGTTTCGCCTCTTAATTTTTCGTTTGATTCGGCAACATGATGAAGTTCATTTTTAAGTTTAGCGAAAGTTTCGATTCGTTCTTTATCAATTAGTTCAATTTTTTTTGAGATAGGATTTAATAAATTTGTAATTGCTTCTTTATGATGTCCAAGTTGAAGTTTTAGAATTTCATCCCTTTCGCCGGCCATTTTAGCAAGTTTATCAGAATTTTTATCGAGTTGTTCTGCGGTGATAGCTTTAAAAGCGTTCCGCATATTTTCGTCAGCAGAGTCGAATTTTTTCAATCCTGTTTTAATTGCAATAATCCATCCGATAAAGAAGCCGGCGACCAGAGTGCACAAACTAATAAGAATAGTAATTATGATAGACATTATTATTTAATGATTTAATGATTTAATGATTTAATGATTTAATGATTTAATGATT
>JAOZNZ010000271.1 GCA_029933535.1 bacterium
ATTTGATGAGACATTCTAATGTCGAAATCGTATGCACAACTGATGATCCGTGTGACTCGCTTTCTGCGCATAAACAAATTGCAGAAGACGAAAGCTTCGATATTCGCGTCTTACCGGCTTGGCGTCCGGACAAAGGCATGGCGATAGAAAACCCAACATCATTTAATAAATGGGTTAACGCTCTGGAAAAAGCTGCCGATATGAAAATAACTGATTTTTCTTCATTCGTTAATGCTTTGGATATTCGGCATGCCTTTTTTCATGAAAATGGATGCAGATTGTCCGACCATGGAATTGAAACTACCTACGCAGAAGATTTTTCTTTAACTGAAATAAAAAATATTTTTAAAAAAGTTCGTGCCGGAGAAAATATTGAAGCAAAGGAAATCCTTAAATTTAAATCCGCTATGTTGATGGAATTCGCGCGTATGGATAATAAACGTAATTGGACGCAGCAGTTACACCTGGGTGCATTGCGAAATAATAATTCTTTAATGTTTCAAAAACTTGGCCCGGATACAGGCTATGATTCTATAGGTAACTGGAATATTGCGCAGCCGCTTGTACGTTTTTTAGATAAACTTAATTCCAAAGAAGAACTGCCGAAAACAATTTTATACAATATGAACCCCTGCGATAACGAAGTTCTGGCAACAATACTCGGTAGTTTTCAGGACGGAATAACACCGGGGAAAATGCAGTTCGGTTCTTCATGGTGGTTTTTAGACCAAAAAGACGGTATTGAAAAACAAATTGAAGCTTTGTCGCAAATCGGGTTGCTTAGCCGATTCGTTGGAATGCTAACCGACAGCCGCTCTTTTGTTTCGTATCCAAGACATGATTACTTCAGAAGAATCTTGTGTAATATTCTTGGAAACGATATAATTAACGGACTAATTCCAAACGATATGGATCTTGTTGGAAATATGGTAAAAGATATTTGCTATAATAACGCGAAAACATATTTTAACTTTTAATAATATCAGCCACTAAGGCATCCCGATCCATCGGGATAAACTTTGACACAAAGAAATTACAAAATGATAGAATCTATAGAACACATTTTTAAATTGACCTAATTGACCTAATTTCTAATATTACATCCCCCTAACCCCCTTCAAAGGGGGAATAAAAATGAACAATGCACAAAATAAGAAAAGTCCAAAAATTTGGGTGTTGGTCATTGGACAATTGGGATTTGCTTAGATCAATTAGGTCAATTAGAGCAATTAGAAATTTATTTAACTTTACCCGGCATGCGCCGGGCGCTAACGCGAACCCATTAAACCTTACCCGGCATGCGCCGGGCGCTTCGCGAACCCATTAAACTTTTAACTTTTAACTTTTAACTTTAAACTTATGAACCTATCTTTCAATGACCTAAATGGGAAAATCTGTGTGATTACCGGCGGGAACGGAGTACTCGGTAAATATTTCGTCGATGCTCTTGCAAGCGTTGGCGCAAAAATAGCAATTCTTGACAGAATAGTCGATGAAAATATTTCAAACGAAAATATTATTAGCTTGAAAAGCGACGTTCTTGACAAAAATGCCCTCCTGGAATCTAAAAAAATTATTAACGAAAAATGGGGGAGTGTAGATATTCTTATTAACGCTGCAGGTGGTAATTCGCCTAAAGCAACCACAAAATTAGAAGCATTATCAGGCGAAGATTCAGATAATTTAGACAACTCTTTTTTCGGAATTGACACCGATGGATTTAAATTTGTTTTTGATTTGAATATTATCGGAACTGTTTTACCATCAATGGTTTTTGGAACGGACATGGTTAAACAGAAAAAAGGTGCGATTCTGAATATCTCTTCAATGAACGCTTTCAAACCATTAACAAAAATCCCGGCTTATTCAGGCGCCAAATGCGCGATAAATAATTTCACAGAGTGGCTTGCTGTGCATCTCGCTAAAACAGGAGTAAGAGTTAACGCTATAGCTCCCGGCTTTTTTCTTACTAATCAAAACAGATTTTTACTGACTGATGAAAAAACAGGCGAATTAACTGAAAGAGGTCATAAAATTCTTATCAATACTCCAATGGGACGATTCGGCGAACCGGAAGAACTGCAGGGATCTCTATTATTCTTATTATCTGATGTATCGAAATTTATTACAGGAGTAATAATTCCCGTTGACGGTGGATTTAACGCGTTCTCAGGAGTATAAAAGAAAATAACAAAACTCAAATAATAAATAACAAATAAATAACAAACAACAAGAAAATAACAAAACTCAAATAATAAATAACAAAAAAATAAACGACAAACAAAAAGTAAAAATGGATTTTGTTTTCTTCATTTTCTTTTTTTGAGTTTTGGAATTTATTTGTTATTTATTATTTGAGTATTGAAATTTAAATAAATAGGAGACAAAATGTCATTAATTTTAAAAACCAACAGCAAATATGCTTTATTAACCCCTACAAGCATG
Source organism: bacterium (assembly GCA_029933535.1). Lineage (GTDB taxonomy): Bacteria > Auribacterota > UBA3054 > UBA3054 > B51-G9 > B51-G9. The sequence continues at coordinate 2,446 of JAOZNZ010000271.1, forward strand.
GGTGTTAGAATTACTCCCGCTGACAGACAACCGGTACACGCAAGTGATACATTTAAAATGCAGGCGACAAGCGCGGAATCTAATGTTGCAACGGTATCCTCATCTTTGGGATTACCTGTAAAAATACTCACGCGATTTGTAAAGGGCAGTCCGATATCGCGTTTTATTAAAGATAATCTGGCTTCCAGGTATATCGATTTCGAAGGCGCGGAAATTGAGCAGGGCGGTCCCTGGGGACATCGCCATCAATTTAATATCGCTGATAGTGGATTCGGTACTCGCGGGCCGCGCGTTCATAATGATCGTGCCGGTGAAGTAGGTTTAGGTTTATCAGTAGAAGAATTTGATCTTGAACGTATTTTTGCAGAAGAAGGTGTTCAATGTGTGCACTTGTCAGGATTAATAGCTGCTCTTTCAACGAAAACAAGTAAATTTTGTCTGGAAATAGCGAGAATAGCGAAAAAAAATGGAACGTTAATCTCTTTCGACCTTAACCATCGCGCTTCTTTCTGGGAAGGTCGCGAAGACGAGTTACATAAAGCGTTTACAGAAATTGCGGAACTGTCAGATATTCTTGTAGGCAATGAAGAGGACTTTCAATTGTGCCTGAATTTAAAAGGTCCCGAAGCCGGCGGAAAAGATATTTCCGAAAAAATGGATTCTTTTAAAATTATGATCGAAAACGCAAAAAAAAGATTCCCGAATACTTCCGTTTTCGCTACTACATTGAGAGAAGTCGTTAACGCTAATTGCCACTTATGGGGCGCCGTTATTTGTGCAGACAATGAATGGCATATCGTAAAACCACGCGAAATCGGTGTGTTAGATAGAATCGGTGGCGGCGATGGTTTTGTCGGCGGACTACTTTATGCAATCCTAAAACAAATGGAACCTGAAAAATGGATCCAATTCGGTTGGGCATGTGGTGCTTTAGCTGCAACTATGCTGACAGATTATGCTCAACCCGCAGATGAAGAACAGGTATGGAGTATATGGGAAGGTAATGCGAGAGTACGCAGATAACAATTAACCTAATTTCTAATTAACCTAATTGACCTAATCAAGCACCAATATCCAATGTCCAAAACCCAAATAAAGAGCGGATTTTTGTTTATTTCTTTTTTCTTGTTCATTGGTCATTTTTTAGGTCAATTAGAAATTAGATCAATTAGATCAATTTAATTTGTAAACAAATTTATGCTTTATTATTCAAAAAAATCAAATGAAATCTCTTCCGACAAACTCAAAAATATAATTTTTGAAATTCTCGGGAATATTGGCGAAAAGAAAAAAATCTTGATCATTCCTCCGGATTTTACAAGATTCCATTCACGTGCGGGAGAAATAACTGAATACGCTTATCAATTTTATGGCGATAAAGTTACGGATATTTTACCTGCACTCGGAACGCATTTTCCAATGAAAGAAAAGGAAATAAAAAAAATGTTCGGTGAAATTCCTCTGTACCTTTTTAAAGAACACGATTGGAGAAACGATGTCGTAAAAGTTGGTGAAGTGCCCGCCGAGTTTGTTGAAAAAGTTTCAGAAGGAAAAATTAACCGTCCGTTCCCGGTACAAATCAATAAATTGCTCGTCGAAGGAAACTATGATTTAATCCTTTCTATAGGTCAGGTCGTTCCTCATGAAGTTATTGGGATGGCAAACTATAACAAAAATATTTTCGTTGGTACAGGCGGTGCGGAAAGTATTAACAACAGTCATTTTCTTGGAGCAGTTTATGGGATGGAACGAATTATGGGTAAAGCTGATACCCCTGTTCGTGCGGTTCTGAATTACGCTTCAGACAACATTACAAATGATTTACCGATCGTTTATATTCAAACAGTATTAAGCCGCGGCGATGACGGCGAGATGAAATTAAATGGAGTTTTTTCCGGTGATGACGCTGAATGTTTTTATGAAGCATCCAAACTATCGTTAAAAGTAAATTTCAAAGTTCTTGATAAACCATTAAAAAAAGTTGTGGTCTATCTTGATCCTGAAGAATTTAAAAGTACTTGGCTGGGTAACAAAAGTATTTATCGCACAAGAATGGCAATCGCGGATGGCGGAGAATTAATTGTTCTTGCACCCGGTCTTAAAGAATTCGGTGAAGACAAAGAAATTGACAGACTTATAAGAAAATATGGCTACACAACAACACCTGAAGTTTTGGAAGCAGTAGAAAACAATGATGATTTAAAAAATAATTTAAGCGCAGCGGCACATTTGATTCACGGCTCTTCGGAAAACCGATTTAAAATTACTTATTGTCCGGGAAATTTATCTAAAGAAGAAATTGAAAGCGTTAATTTTAGTTACGCGAATCTTGATGAAATGATTAAAAAGTATAACCCGGATAAACTTGAAGAAAGATTTAACATAATGCCGGACGGTGAAGAAATTTTTTATATCTCAAATCCTGCAATAGGATTGTGGAAATGCAAAAAATAAATTGCTCTAATTTCTAATTGCTCTAATTTCTAAACAAATCCCAATGTCTAATCCACAATATCCAAATTTGGGATTTGAGAGTTTGGTGATTGTTTAGAGCAATTAGATTAATTAGGTCAATTAGAAATTATTGTAGTCCATTGTGTCCATTAGGTCCATTAGGTCCATTAGGTCCAAAAAAATTTAATAAAATAAAAAAGGAGAATTTAAAATGTCGAAAAAAGCTGATATCGGTGTCGTTGGACTCGCAGTA
>JAOZNZ010000272.1 GCA_029933535.1 bacterium
GGATACCCATTTTCTCATTTTTCTTATCATATGTCAACTTTTCCCGTACAGCCATTTTAAAATTGCATTGTTTGGCTTTTTATGTTATAATAATGAAAATAACTAACCCAATAAACAACTAAACCAACCAAACAAAAGAAAAAAATGAAACTATCTATCCTTTCACTCATCACATTGGTGTTCGTATTTTTGGCATCACCACAACAAATTTCGGCCGCAACAACTTTCTATGATACTTTTAATGTCACTTCCGGCGGCGGAGACGTAAATTATGATTATGACATCGGCGACAGACAGTCAGGAACTGCTGCACCGATTTTATATCATTGGGCAAACGGACCGTCTACAGTAACTAACGGCGGGCCGAACGCGGGGACGTGCCATATGGAAGCATTGGGCGCTACCCCTCCTGCATATCTCAGTATCGGGCATAATTTCAACGAATCGGGAAATTTCTCAATTGAATATGAACTTACAAGATTAGGCACTAATAATGCCAACTGGGATGCTGTTTCCTTTGGGACAGATAATCCCTGGGTGTATCCACACGAAAATCCCGCTAATTACGGCTTTGAAGTCATATTCTTTGAACACGGGTGGTATCATGTTTATATGCCCGGCCAACTAACCGGCAACTTTTACTTTGCTGAATTGGCAACTGATTCCAATGCGACACTGAAAATAAGATTTGTTGTATCTCAATCAGGTTTTCCGCCAACAGGAGATGCACGGATCGCTTTATTCATTAATGATAAACCTTACCCGATTATTAATGGTGATGGAGGTACAAGCTACTCTTTTGATTATCCGAACGGTTTTATAACCAATTTTATTAATTGGCTGGTACTTGATACAGATGTTAATATGGATAATGTGAAAATAACGACTCCTGACAGTTCTATCGATACAACTGCATGGACAAGCGATTCGGATTCAGGGATTTCTAGTTCTAAATTATATACTCATGCCGTTAATCTCGCAGACGATACAAATATTTCCATCAATGGTGTTGCATTTACAGGTTCTTCATCAAACCAATTCGGCAGTAATTGGGAGATTTTAACTGCTAATAGAGCTCCCCTTAGCGACCCATTGGACATTTATACTTTTGGGAAAAATCCGAATATAAGTGCCAATAGTGTTTTGCTCGTATCAAATGTATTTGCCAGCACAAGTTATATTAATGCCGGAGGACTTGTTTTGACAGAACTTACGCCCGGCTTACCATATAGATTAACTTTATTCAGTACAGCTTTTGAAGCATCCGGTGGTAGAAGTTCGTATTTTGTAACAAGTGATGGATCCGCGATAACAGCAGTTGACCAGGATGAATTTGGTGAAAACAACGGACAGCTTTTGACATATGATTATATTGCTTCAGACGATGGTACATTTTCTTTTTCCACTACGCCAATTACAGAACCTTGGGGCTTTTACGCTTTTGCTAACGAAATTATTCCTCCGCCGGCACCGGGCAGCATAACCGCTTCTCAAGGTACTTTTTCAGACAGAGTGGCAATAAACTGGTTGGTTGTTGATTCATCAGACAGTTACACGCTTTTGAGAAATACTACTGATGATCAAGGTACTGCTGCTGAGCTTACAACAGGACTAACGACTAATGCTTTTGATGATAATTCAGCTGCAGTTGCGCAAAACTATTATTATTGGGTAAAATCATGTAATACAGGTGGCTGCGGCTCAACAACCGGTCCTGCTCTTGGCTTTACTTCAAGTCCAAACCCTCCTGACAAAGCGTCAAATATTTCTCCAACGGAAATGGAGGAGATAAACGCTCCGGTTACTTTTACAGCTTCGGCTTATTCCGATCCCGGAGGTTTTACATTTAAAGCCAGTCAATGGCAGGTTTCTGAACTTGATGATTTTTCTTCTATCGAGTGGAGTTCCGGAGATGCAATACCGGAGAATTCATTTACTCCACCCGCAAGTGCTATTTCCACAATAACAAATTACTGGCGTGTAAGATATGAAAATGAATTCAATACCTGGAGTGAATGGTCGGATGGAACATCATTTATTTTAATTCCTTTACCGGAACAATCTGTTACATTTGCCGATTCATTTAATGTACCGGGTTCAGGTGATGTTAATAATGAATATAACTATCCATGCCGTCAAACCGGTAATTTTGCTCCACTTACTTATAAATCTGAGGGCTACACAAGAACAGGCGGTTCATCAGCAGAAGCAGGCTGGCTGACACTCGGACAAAGCAGCGGCAGCTCTCCTAACCACGGTTTCACAGAATCCGGTAATTTCAATATTGAATTTGATGTTAAACCTGATATGCTTGGCGGCAGTGCTGATTGGGCATCGATTGCTTTCGGTAAATCTGATCAGGACAGTTTCTTCCCTGTAAGTTCATCCGGTTTAGCAAACATATTTTACAGTCATGGTTGGATGCACACTTATTCAGGTGAAAATATGGTTGGAAATACTTTCGGAATTCCAATCGCTGAAGAACTTCATGTGATGATTTCTGTTGGTACTTTAGATTTTGAAAATGAACCGGCTTCCTTTTCAACTTTTATAAATGATCAGCCTGTTATTGTTGATTCTACAACTCTTGAAAATTTAGGAATGCCGCTTTATGGGTATGTAAGATCAGGTGGCTTCTTTAATAATTATATTACTTTATATAATAATGGCGCTGTTTCAACTGAACCAAGCGTCTTTGATAATCTGTCAATATATCCCGCTCCGGACAGTGTGAAAACTTATCAGTGGACCGATGATGCTGATTCACTTGTAAATTCATCTAAAACTTATACTCATAAAATTAACCTGAATGGTGATGATGTAACGATTAACGATGTTACTTTTCATGGTACCGGATTTAACCCCGGTATTTATAATAACGGTGACCCTATGATTACTACATCAACCTGGGCACTTACCGCTTCAGGTCCCGTAGTTGCTTTTCATGATTCTCCTCCCGGAGCTAATTTATTGACCGGATCAAGTCATGATCTGGCTAACTTCTTCGCTTATCCGCATGGCTCGTTTGGTTTTCACTTATCAGGTCTTGAACCGTATTCTTCAAACATATTTTATGTTTATACTATCGGCTTTGAAACCGGAATCCGTGAAGGCTGGTTCTCAAGTTCATACGGCGGCGCGATAACGAATGTTAATCAGGATTTATACGACCTTGGCGGTGGGATTATTATTACTTATGATTATGTTGCGTCTGAAGATGGTGAGTTCAGCGTGTCAATTACTCCTGCAAATTTAAGCACCGGCAACACTGCATGTTTTCATGTAAGCGGATTCGCTAACGTGAAAACCGGCGAACAAAATCCGAAAACGGTTGTTGACTGCATAATTAATTTCGGCGAAGTTGCTGTCGGAGATAATAAAATTCTGCCAATGGAAATCGAAAACGCGGGCGGTGGAACAGTTTTTGGAACGATAACCGGTGACATACTACCGTTCTCTCTTGATACAAATGTCTATTCAGCTACCGCAGCGACATCTGATATAATAAACGTTGAGTTTGAACCTGATACCGAAAGTGTTTATACAAATGTTATCTCATTGATTGGCAATGACGGAACTACTCAGGTCATGCTTACAGGAACGGGAGTACCGGAACCGTGTTTATTTATAATTTATAATTTATTATTTATTATTTATTATTTGAAAGAGAGAAAATAAATCCCGAGGCGCGATAGCGCACTCGGGACAAATTTAAAATTTAAATACCAAAAAGAAGTTCCAATATCGAATTTTCAACTATCAAGTAAAAAGTAATGAAAAATTCTTGAACTTGAGAATTGATAGTTGAGAGTTCGATATTGAGACTTATTAAACTTGAGAATTGAGACTTGATAATTCGGAGTGACCGCGAGTACGCGTTACTTCGTTAGGTGTCCATTGTGTCCATTGTGTCCATTTGGTCCATTATGTCCATAACAACAAAAAAACCAAAACAAAGGAGAAAAAATGAAAAACTTAAAAATCCCCCTAACCCCCTTTAAAAAAGAGGGAATTATTCTAATCGCTGTTCTTACACTCTTCGCATGCGCTAACGCAATGGCTTTTACTGTGGAACTTGACCCGTTAACCCCGCTAACCGGCTATATCAGTATGGCCGAGTGGAACACAGATGGCGATTTTGAGGAGTGGACGTATAATGCCCACATTATAGATGCTCAGGTTTCAGGCGGGAATTTTATCGGTAAAGATGATGGTAATGATCCGTCTATGAATTTGAATATTACCGCGTTGACTCCGCCTGACCCTCGGATGAAACTTGCCACCGCTATAGACACAGTATTTGAAATTCGTATGCAGTTCGCAACAAATACTTTGAACGAGCGCATCGATTTTTGGGCTACTATTAATGGATCAGGTCCAGGATCATGGCCACCGATGCAATTTGCATCTACGGCCGCAGGGATTCCGGATGTGCCGACAGATGGCCAGTTTCATGTTTTTCGTCTGACTCTTGAAGCGGGTGATGATTATATTGGTAATCTCGACGCGCTCAGATTAGACCCGCTTGCTGACGGTCCGTTTGGTGAAATATTTAAAATCGATTATTTTCGTGTTGCCAAAGTTACCAACGAGGTAATTATTATCAAGGTTGATCCTGACCCGCTTTTCAATTATACAAGTCTGGCTGAATGGAATACAGATGGTGATTTTGAAGAGTGGGTGTTTGCTAATATTGCAAGCTCGAACGTTTCAGGAGGAATTATGTCCGGCGACCCGGTTAACGGCGATCCGTATTTTTATAAAACGAGTGTGCAAGGATTGCAGCAACCAAATTTGGGCAATGCTCCGATTGTTGAGTTTCGTATTAAACAATCCGCTTCTTTTACAAGCGGGATGCAAATATTTTTCGGCACAACTGACAATCCAGGAATTGTCGGCGCCCGCAGTGTACTTATTCCACAGGCAGATGTGCCAACTGACGGAAATTTTCATATTTATCAATATAATATGTCCACACATCCCGACTGGAACAGTGATTTAGAAGCTATTAGAATAGACCCTTATATCGGCGACGCCGCCGTTGGCAATATATTTGAAATTGATTATATTCATGTGGGCTCAACCGAAACACCGGTAATAAACCCTACCGCTTCGCAGGCTGCTTATACTGATAAAGTTGTTGG
>JAOZNZ010000273.1 GCA_029933535.1 bacterium
AATTAGTGGTGAACCGTCAAAACAATATTCCGGTTCAAATTCCGGGCATATTGGGTAAGGTTCAAAAATGCCACGTTCTACAATAGTTGTGCATGCAAAACATAAGAAAGAAAATATTGTTAAGAGAAAAATTTTTATATTGTTCATTATTAAAAAATAGTAAAGTTATCAACTTCGTTTTCTTTCCAAAGAGCAGGAGCTAATGGAATAATTCTAATATCTGATTCCTTATTCACCTTTGGAATCTCAATGTAATGTCGTGAGTTTAATTTAGATTCCAAAAAACTTTTGCTGCATTCTTCAGTTATAAATTTATAACTGCCAAAATTATTAAAAGTAGCTCGGAAATAAATTAAATTATCTTCTCTCTTTATTGGATAATAATAATAAACCTGCCGCCAATCTTCTAATTCCAAATTAGAAGAAGAATAAAAACATACAGCAATATTGTGAAAACCCGGTTCAATGTCAAGACTTCCTACTCCTATATTATCCGGTAATAAGTCCCATACACGAACATCTGCTTCAGTTCTTACCGCAGCACCGGCAACAAGAGCTGCACCAATGCCTGCTGCTGATGCAGCTGCCACACCAGTTCCTTTGGTTGCGATTAATACCCCTGTAAAAGCTCCTGCGAACGCACAGATCCTAACAGTCCATTTTGCACCGATTTTTATTGATTGAATAGTATTAGCTACTTTTTCTGTATTGCACGAAAGCTGGAAAGAAGTAGAAGTACATTTATTGATACGTATTCTTTCATTTCCATCTACAAAAATTTTAGCGTATTCAATTCTTGATTTTCTGGGAATATAATCTGCAAATGCAGAGCACGACCATATATCTTTAATATCATTTTCACGCTGCTTAAGCGGACTATCGCCACACTCGATAATAAAAATTGAATTGTCATAACAAAATTCTTTATCGACTTTTTCACTTCTCTGAGCATAGGTATCAGCTGTATCAGGCTCGCCAAGTAAATTATAACATCGCGCAGCCATAACATATCCTGCGGCAAAATCAAAAGAGTCATTATCGTTTTTGCTTGTTGTATCTTTATCGGCATCAATCGCACGACGAAAAGCAGCAAGCGCGTTTTCGTAGTCTCCACGGCGATAATGAATTATCCCTCGATACCAATGACACATAGATCTTTCAAAAGGTTCTCCCTTAAATTCCTTAAAATCCTCTCTTGAAACAGCCGACCAAAAAGAATTGTCAAAACTTGTAACTGTTCGTTCCATTACTTTACCGGCATTTAAAAACGGCGAAAAAGCGAGCTCATAACCGCCGCCTGTGAAATAAATCAAACCAAGTTTAGCATTATTTAAGGCGAAATTTCTGTTAAGTTTATTCGCACATGGTTGAGATAATTTTGCTGCTTTGCCAAAATCGTTCATATAGAAAGCTTCTTCAGCTTCTTTTGGAATTTGAGCTGCGCATCCAACCAATAAGAATAAAACTAATATAATAATAATATTTTTTATCATTTGATTATTCTATCTGTTTATTGGTTCGTATTTACCATAATATTTATATTCGTCATCATCACACCAGACAATTCCTCCGGTCTCTGCATCAGTAAGCCGGAACGATAATCTATAATAAACTTCTCGTGCACCTTCTTTACGAATAGAATGAGCATAAGCACGTCCTGTAAGAAAATAATCTACATTCATCAATTTGGCAATTTCTTTTCTTTTTTCTAAATTGCTATCTGATAGATTATTTAATATTTCAGGAAATTGTTTTCTGTCGATAAATTCAAAATTATTGCTTGCAATAAGCGTTTTTCTTATTTGGGAAAGCAGATTATACGAATCAAAAGTATCATCAAACGTTCGGTTTTCAATTTCCATAAAAACTATTCGCTGTGGTTTGTCTTTAGAGCTTATCTTACTTTTTGCTATTGATCGTGAAATTTTTTGAGCTGTGGCTTTTAAATCGCTTACTGTTAAGTCGGTATCTATTATAAGGTTTTCATCAAGACCCATTCGCCGATTTACAGGAGAACAGCCATTCAGGCAAATTAAAATTATGAATAAGAAAATAAATTTCATTTTTGTTGTATGTTATTTTTAATTCACACTATGTTAAAAACTCGCCATGGAGAAAAACAGGTTCCCAAAAGACTGGAAATATTTTTTGTAATATAATCTGCAATCAGCATTTCCCCTATCCAAAATCCCAAATCTAAAATCCAAAATCTAAAACCTTACTCCACCGGCAGATATTTTTTAACAGGATAATCATCTTCCCAAATTACCCGACCGTCTTGAGTATCCACAAGTCGAAAAGAAAGTCTATAATTTTTTGATTCTCCTGCGCTGTCGCTTTGTTCATCACAAAATGCTGTTCCGGTAAGAAAATAATCTATACCTAGCAGTTTTTTCAATTCTTTATAGTTTTCTGTATTAATTTCTTTCCAGCGTTTTTCAGAAACTATACGGTTGATTGAAGCTCTGTCAACGAATTGTAATTTTCGATTACTGAACTCCAAAATCAACTGCCGAATTTTGTCAAGTAAATTATAAGAATCAAAATCTAAATCACCGGTGCGATTTTCTATAACTGCAAAGCCAATAATAGTAGGTTTGTTAGATAAAATATTGGCTGATGTAACTATTGAACGTGCCATTTGTTGCGATGTAGCACGCAAATCAGTTGAACTCAAATGTGTATCAAGAATAGCATCTTCATCAAGTCCTTTTTTTTCGGCAATACCGCAGCTGCTAAATACCAAACAACATATTGGAATAATAATAATAATAAACTTTTTTTTCATCATAGTATTCTTGATTTGTTCGTAATTCAAAATGCCTTTAAGGACAACTCGCAAGTTCTGAGACATGGCAAGATTACTGCTTATCACTTACTTCCTCCCGTTTAATACCATAATTGAAATTTAAGAAAATTCAATTAATTGATTACTTTTTCTCCCCGCCTACCCAATTGGCCTGCCAAACGTAATCCGGAAAACTTTCCTGATTATATAAAGAATTTCCGAGCCCGCCAAAAGTAATTATATCAATTCCGCCTGCGCCAAGTCGGCCAAGAGTATAAAAAGGTCCTTTGACACAGCCTGTTATAATACCCAGCCCTGGCAAAACCACAAAATTGTCATTTATCATATTACGGGGAATTTCCAGCCAGCAAGTTAAAATGTTTACTACACCGCGACTAAAAGCTTCATCACGTTTAACATAAGTTCTTTCAATTTCACTTTTTGTTTCCACTTGAGAAGCGACAACATCAAGACTTTGCTCGGCTTTTAAAGAATTCGATCCGTAAAACAGGATTAATCCAACAAATAAGATCAATATTTTTTTCATTTTTCCCTCTTTTAATTTTAACTTTTACACAAAAATAAACAAACGACACGGATTCCATCAATCTAATAATCCATCTTTTACTCTATTCGTTTAAGTTCATAATCATCTTCCCATACAACAGCACCTGAAGAAGTATCTGTTAATCTGAATGATAATCTGTAATAACTTGTTCGATTCCGCGTACCTACTTGTCTGTCCTCGAACAAATAACCACCAAGCAGAAAATCAGCGCCGGCAAACTTGCCTGCACTACCAGTTACTGTGCCATTTTCTTTCATCCTATTTTCATTGAGAATTCGTTTTGTAACTCCTGCCGAACGGTCTAAAAAAACAATATTTAATGAGCCGTTTTTTAACAAAGTTTTTCTTATATTGCTTTGTAAATTATAAGCGTCAACTCCTCTAATTGTATTATCTTCAACACCTGTGAATGATATTTTAGGCTGCGATCCGTCTGCTGTATTAAGCGCTCTGCAAGCAGCGAGTGATCGTGCCATTTTATTTACGGTTGTCCGCAAATCATCAGCTTTTAAATTTGAGTCAAGGACTTGTTCTTCATCAATAGCAACACGAGTTGTACGTGACCTACCTGAAGCGCAGCCTTGCAAAATCATCATCGCAGCAATAAAGCTTATCGATAAAAATGTTTTCATAATTATTCTCCTTGTAAAATTACAAACTATGTTTGTTTTTTGAGTTTTGCAACTTGAATTTTTTCAGAACATTATTCAAGAAAATCGTTTGGAATAAACGTGCCGGTAAACGGAATTATTCTATCACCTCGTTCTATTCTTTTTGTTTCTGATTCTATCATCGCAATACTGTACCCCGGATAAACTTCCGTAACACGAAGCAGACCAATTCTTAATTCTGCCTGCCCGATTGATCTTCCGGTTTCCGGATCAATCAAATCTCTTGCCCCCGCATTTGCCCCCATATCCCGAATAACAGTAAATCGATCATTTTTCAGAACACCTTCCCTCTGACCAGCCGAAAGATAAACTTTAGTAACAGGTTTTGTTCGTTTTTTTCCGGTAAGCATTTCAAGTTCATATTCTTCTTTATTTTGTGCCGAATCTGAAATAAAACCACCTTGCGCAACTCCACTTCGCAGAACGTCATCACCAGGTTTATATGTTTCTATTCTGATAATTCGCGCGTACCAGGCATTATTACCAAGTCGGTTCAACGCTTTGGAAAGTGCTGCTTCTACAGCTTCATATCTGTCTGCTTTTCGCGCCCGGCCAGTTATAATTTCTCCGGTTCGAATATCAAAAAGTCGTGTGCGGACAACAAAATTCGGGCCGCTTTTATTCCAGCTTGCGGTAAGATAATAATGAATTCCAAGGATTGGTTTATCTTGATTTTTAATGTCGGTAGCAACAACACCGGTATCTTGAAGAGCACGTTCATTCAGAATTGACCGCAACTTTGCACGTTCAATAATATTTACTTTTTCTGTATCGTCAACAGCGCAAACCAAGTCATCAAAAAAATCTTCTTGTGGTGTATCGTAGTTAAAGGTTAGATTTGATACTACGGGTCTTGTTCCTTTTTTAAGCAAAATTTCAAACCAGTTTTTGGGAAGTACCGCTATGTTATATTTTACGCGCCGAGTTACTGACGGAACGGTATTTTGAACATTTTCCGATAATGTTTTTTTAATTGTTTCCTGTTTCTTTATCGAAACAATAGCATTTGTTTTATCCGCTGATAAAACATTCGAGAATAAAACAACAACTGTACAAATTGTAATTAAGTAATTTTTCATTGGATTAATGAATTGTAGGTTAAAAGTTTAA
>JAOZNZ010000274.1 GCA_029933535.1 bacterium
AATATCCTGACGCTCTCAGAGTTGTTCGACCGGGCGGAACCGTTATTTACAAAAATAAAACTATTGTAAAACCTGTTCCTGAAGGAATTGACGAATGGTCACATCCATACCATAGCCCCGGAAATAATCCTCTTTCGTCTGATAAAAAAGCTGTTGCTCCCTTTATGACACAATTTATTGCTAATCCGAAAACAACTCCGGTTGACGCGGTAACTGTAGCTTCCGGAGGAAAACTTTTCAAAATTTTCGGAAATAAATCCTGGCATAAAATTCATAATCCTATGCTTAACACTTTGATCTGTCTTAATAACTATAATGGAACAGAACTATGGCGGAGAAAAATTAGTGAAGGATTCATGATTCATAGAAATACTATGATCGCTACTCCGGAAAACCTTTTGCTCGCGGATGATGAATCCTGCAAAATTATCGATGCTGAAACAGGTGAAATTTTAAAAGAAATTGTGGCACAGACAAATATTTGTGACGGAAAAACCTGGAAATGGATGGCGAAAGATAACGGTATCCTTTACGCACTTATCGGCGGAAAAGAACATAAGGAAACCATTAAAAGTGAACATGATGATTACGGCGGCTGGCCATGGGGCGTTTGGAAAGGCTATGATTTCAATAATCCTGAAAAAAATTATATGTTCGGACGGACGCTTTGCGCGTTCAATATTAAAACAGGAAAACTTCTGTGGTATAAAAAAGAAAATGATTACATTGACGGAAGAGCTATCTGTATGAATCAGAGTTATATCTTTTATTATGTTTTTGGTAAAAAAATGGTCGCTGTTAATAAAACTTCCGGTAAAAATATCTGGGCGAAATCCGACAAAAAAACACTCGAGGCTATCGGAGATGATTATATGGCGCAAGCTGCTGCCCAAGGTTTCGCAACTTACACTTATTTGAAATGTAATGATAAATATTTAGTGTTCTCCGGGCCGCAGCGGCCTTATCTTTTGACGATGTCTACCGGTAACGGTGACATTTTGTGGAAAAGGAAAAATGGGAATTATCATGTTATCTTAAATGATAATATCCTTTACGCGCTTGGACCAAAAAGATCTTTTATTGAAATTCATTGGAAAAAAAATGGAGACGGTTACAAAAGATTGGAATTTACTGACCAAAAACTTATCGATAAAATGAGAAAAGAAGAAAGCGAGGGACTTATCCTCGCTAAAGATCGGACAGCAATGAGCCTTAAACTTGACTGCAAAACCGGAAAAATTCTTGGAAAATATCCGCCGCGCGCGCAATGTACCCGGGCGACTGCCAGTACTGAAAGCATTTTTTACAGAGTGTGGGAGGGAACCGCTGTTTTTAATATTGATAATGAAAACCTTACGCATATTGCACCTATGAGGCCGCCGTGCCAAGATGGCATCATCATCGCTGATGGTATGCTGCATTGGGGTACCTGGACATGTCATTGCAATCTCTCTCTTTATGGAAATATTAATTTGGCTAATGCAAAAATTAATATTGAAAATGGATTGGTTTTCCAAAGCAAAAAGCTTAATGTTAAGCAAAAAAATGTGAAAAAAACTGTGGTCAAAAATTACGCTTCTACTATAAATAAAATTCCCGGAAAATCACTGACAAAAAAATGGACCGCGGACCTTTCATACTTGCCGCTAACTCCTGCTGTCGTTGCAGAAGATATTGCCTTTTGCGGTGATGAGGCCGGTGTATTGCATGCCGTCGATACCGTAACAGGAAAAGAACTCTGGCAGGCTTTTACCGCTGCCGCTATTTTTGCAGCACCTGCTTATTGGAGCGGACGCGTATTTGTAGCTTCAGCTGATGGAAATGTGTATGCTTATGACGCTGCTGACGGAAGACTTTTATGGAAATACCAGCTCGCTCCGGCGAAACGCTTTATAAATGTTTATGGCAAAATTATGTCAACATGGCCACTGGCAGGTGGGCTTGTCGTTAAAGCCGGAATTGTTTACTCCGCTGCCGGAATTGCTAATTATGACGGCACTTATGTTTGTGCTCTTAACGCTGAATCCGGTAAAGAAAAATGGGTTAACAAATCTTCCGGAACACTTTCTGAAAAATGTGGAAATGGTGTCAGCCTTCAGGGATTCTTATATATTAAAAACAACGAATTATGTTTTGAAGGCGGAAATATTTATCCCGTTACCCGATACGATCTTTCTACAGGCAAGTGTCTGAATAAAGTTCATAACAGAGTCGGAAGCCCACGCGGGAATAAAGCGACAGTTTTCAGTGCTTACTATCCGGAATATAATCCGTACATTAGTTTTGAATATAATTTCGCAAAAGATTTGTCCCTTAAATACAATGGTTTGATAGAAGGTAGAATGAGAAGAACAGGTTTTGGACTCTATGATGTAAAAAATAAAAAAAATCCGAAAACTAAATGGCGGCTCAATTACGGTATTAGAGCAGCAATAACTGACAATGATAATATTATCGTTGTTAAAGATGATAGCGAAACTTCGGCTGTTACTCTGATAAGAATTCAAGATGGAAAGATAATCTGGAAAGATTTGCTGCCGGGATATATTTCAAAATACGGTATCACCGCGACTGACAAAAAAGAAGTAATATTATCTCTGCAAAACGGAGAATTAATTTGCTATAAGTAAGCCGCATTTCCAAATGCGAGCAAAAAAAAAAAAATTATATTTAATTTAAAAGGAGTAAAAAATATGTTTCAATACAAAAAATGGACTGTTAGTAATCCTCTCTTCCTGCCGGGTAAAACAGGAGAATTCGATGATGTCGCCGTTAAGGACCCGACTATTGTTTTTTATAACGGAAAATATCACTTGTTTTACACGAGTAAAGCATCGGAAAAAACGGAATTCTTAAGCAAAGGAAAATCTGCTGTAGGATATGTCGCTGCAGAAACTTTAGAAGGTTTACAGTCCGCAGAAAGATTTAATCTCGATGAAATTTACAAAACTGTGATTGTCGCTCCTCAGATTTTTTATTTCGAACCTCATAAAAAATGGTATCTTATCGCACATACTCTTGTTGAAGGGAGGCCGGACATTATGCCGATTTTCATGACAAACGATAATATCGAAAATGTGAATGGATGGTCACAGCCTGAAGAATTGAAAACTAAAAAATCGCACAACGGTTTCTGGATAGATTTCTGGGTGATTTGTGATGACAAAAAAGCTCATTTGTTTTATACTGACCACGAAGGCGGGTTGTTTAGAATGGAGTGCCCAATAGAATCTTTTCCACACGGATTCGCGACCGAAAGAGAAGAAACGGTTCTCGCTATCCGCGGTGAAAACGAAAAAGACCGATGGAGACTTCACGAAGCCAGCCATACTTATTATGTAAAAAAAGAAAAGAAATATCTGACTTTGCTCGAAGCTATTTATCCGCACCCAACAAGAAAAAATTATTGGGACAGCAGAACCAGATTTATGTTCGCGGTTGTTGCCGATAAACTTGAAGGCCCGTGGCACAGAGTTGAAGCTTCTGAAAACGAATTTGCCGGGAATCCGGCAAACCTTTTTAATATAGACGGTTCACCGTCAAAATATGGTCAGGTCAGCCATTTCGAATTGATTCGTTCAGGCTATGACCAAAAACTTGAAATTGAAGATTTTAATTTAGACTTACTTATTCAAGGATTTGACGCAACCAACATTGGCACTGATTATGATTATAACGACCTCCCCTGGGAACTAGCACTAATCAAGAACCACTAAGAAAATTTGATTTTTTAAATCAAATTTATTTATCGGTTTTAACTTATAAGTGTCTGCTAAGTAAAATAGTATTTAAAATACTTGGCAAAATGTAGCAAGCAATAATTTGGAAAATAAATTTGTCCAAAGGACAAATTTCCTCCATTAATCCATTAATCCAATAATCCAAATCTTATGAAATGGAAAGTAAGTAAACCCATACTAAAAAAAGGCGATGTCGATGCATTCGACAATGTTGCCGTAAAAGACCCTTCAATTGTTTTCTATGACGGAAAATACCATGTCTTTTACACAAGCAAAAATTTAAAAGATAATAAATACGGCGTTGGTTGTGGATATGTTGCTGCTGAATCGTTTGAAAAGTTAGCTGATGCTAAACGATATAATCTAAGTGAAATTCTTGACGCAAACATTATTGCACCACAAGTTTTTTATTTCGAACCGCAAAAACTTTGGTATATGTTTGCTCATAGATATGATCGCAGCAAAAAACCCAACCTGACGCCAATTTATTTGACAAATACCGACATTAACAATCCGAATGGATGGTCGAAATCTCAAGACCTTCACACCGGAAAATCAAATGATGCTTTCTGGATAGATTTCTGGGTGATTTGTGATGATGTAAAAGCGCATTTATTTTATTCTGACCAAAAAGGTTCAGTTTTAAGAATGGAATGTTCATTAGAAAATTTTCCCGAAGGATTTGCCAAATCTAAAGAAAAAATAGCACTTACGGTTACTGGCGAAAACGAAACCGGTAAATGGATTGTGTTTGAGGCTGAACATGTTTTCTATGCAAAAAAACAAAACCTGTATCTTATTCAACTCGAATGCGGCTATTTTGATAAATATCATAATCATCACGGAGATGCAAGAACCAGATTTATGATAGCTATGGTTGCCGATAAACTCGAAGGACCGTGGCGGAGAGTTGAAAACTCTGAAAATGAATTTTTCGCTGAAGCTAAAAATTTGTTCAATGAAGACGGGACTAAATCAAAATATTCTCAGGTAAGTCATCCTGAATTTATTCGCAGCGGTTATGACCAAAAACTTGAAATAGACGATTTAGATAATATAAAAATGCTGTTCCAATCATTCGACAGCTCGGAGACACCGGATAGTTACGACTATAACGAACTCCCGTGGGAAATGGCTGTTATGGGGAATGGAATAATGGATTGATGGAATAATGGATTAATGGAGTAATGGAGTAATGGAGTAATTCCAGAACACTGACACCTGACACCTGAACACTGCCCAGCATACGCCGGGTGCTTTGCAAACACCGAACACCGAACACCGAACACCCAAGGATGAAGTAAATACTAAATTCATTCCGAGGCGCTAGCGCGCTCGGGGCGAATTTCCTGACACCTGACACCTGACACCTGACACCTGACACCTGACACCTGAC
>JAOZNZ010000275.1:0-4250 GCA_029933535.1 bacterium
CAAATGATTCAGCGGTATTAAAAGATTTAAGCAATGATTTTTTGAGAGTTATTGGACCTACAACCTATCCGGCAGGCAGTTTTGGTCCGTATCCTTCATTTGATGATTATCTAAATTCAATAATTGCTTCCGGAGATCCTACATTAATTCAAGGTTTGTATTCCGGTGCCGGTGGTTCGCCGGAGACAACAACACAGGAGTACACTTTTACAAATACTTTTGATACGGGTGGTAATATGATAATGGATGGTGGAGGAACAATTGTAGGCATGAATCATACAATAGTAATTTCCAATGATGTATTAGCTTATAACATTTATGCTAATAACCCGGATTATTATGTGGATGGTGTAAAATCTGATTTTGCGGATAATAATCTTTATTCCGCTCCTGTTCGGGACGTACTCGCCGGTTTTGCAATCGGTTATGTCGGCAGTTCGGTTCTTGATCCGGTTACCGGAGTAGCATTTAAAGATGAATTCAGCAAACATTGGTATGCCACTAATCAACCTCTTGCGTTTAGTGATGTCCAGCCGGGCAATGAATTTTTCAACGGATACGCGGAAGTATTCTGGAAGCATTCCGATTCTTACGGTTTTCCTTTTTCTGATAGATTGCATAAATCGGTTCAAGCGAGTCTTAATCCTGCGAGTGTTGATACAGTTGAGATAATAATTTTGCCTGATGTACCTGAGCCGTTTTCATTTATAATTTATTATTTATTATTTATAATATATTATTTTAAGATGAGAAAGTGATTGGTTGAAACACCCGGCGTATTCTCGGGCCTTGTTCTTAAATCAGATGACATTGAATCGAATATCGAACACTGATCAACGATTTAAGAAGTTAAAAAAAAGTAATTCCTCCTGAAGTTTCCTTTTAATCTAAAAAGATCAGCCTGACAAATCTGTTTCTTGAAATAAAAGTAATAATATGTTACAATTAAAAAAAACGTAACACAAAAAAGGAAAGAAAATGACTGAATTAGTTCGCTTTAGCGTTTCGCTTGAAGAAACACTTTTATCAAAATTTGATAAGGAAATAAAAAAAGATAATTATCCAACGCGCTCAAAAGCGATAAAGGATTTAATTAGAGAAAGTCTGATAAAAAAAGAATGGGTAAAAGGTAAAAATGTTGTTGGAACAATTACACTTGTTTACGACCATCACAAGCGTGAATTAACGAGTAAAATAATGGATATTCAACATGATTACCATAATGTAATTATATCTTCTCAACATGTGCATTTAGACCATGATAATTGTTTGGAAGTTATAATAATAAAAGGACAAACCAAGGAAATTGTAAGTTTAGAACGCAAATTAAAAACAACTAAAGGCATAAAATACAGTACGCTGAATATGGCGACTACGGGGAAGGAAATATAGTAAATTGACCTAATTAACCTAATTGCTCTAATTTCTAAACAAACCTCAAAAGTCCAATGTCCAATGAACTGAATTTTGGGTTTTGAGAATTGGTCACTTTTTAGATCAATTAGATTAATTAGAAATTAGGTCAATTCAGTTAATCCAATTAATCCAATTAATCAATTATTAAATAATCATGCATATTCCTGATGGATTCTTAGATACTAAAACATGGCTGGCTTTAACCGCGGTTTCCGGAACAGCAATTGCCGTGTCATTAAAGCAAACCGGTAAAACACTTGGCGAAAAACAAATTCCCATGATGGGAATAACTGCCGCGTTTATTTTCGCGGCGCAGATGTTGAATTTTCCCGTTGCAGGCGGAACATCGGGTCATTTTATGGGTGGCGTTCTCGCAGCGATTTTATTAGGACCGTTTACGGGGATTCTAATAATGACAACTGTTTTAATAATTCAATGTCTTATTTTTCAGGATGGTGGAGTTACCGCCCTTGGAGCAAGCATTTTCAATATGGGAATAATAGGAGCTTTTGTCGGTTATTATATTTATGTTATCTTAAATAAAATTATCAAAGGATCAAAAAGTATTTTTATTAACGCGTTTATTGCAAGTTGGATGTCAATAATTCTTGCTGCGGCAGCTTGTTCTGTGGAATTGAGTATTTCGGGTACCGTGCCGCTTAAGACTTCATTAATTGCGATGACGGGCGTTCACGCGATAATAGGAATTGGTGAAGGATTAATCACAATAGCGGTATTAAGTTTTATAAAAAAAGTACGACCTGATTTACTCGAACTCAGACACGGATGAGTACGAAGAATTTAACCACTAAGAAATAATTTTAACCACGAATGAACACAAATAGACACTAATAAAAAAATTATTTATAAATAAAAATAGCATGGGAAAAAGTTAACTAAAAGTAAACAATAAAATTAATTAGTATATATTCGTGATAAATATTATGAAGAAATTAATTATAACAGGTTTGTTTATAGCAGTGGCCATAGCGGTTTTTTTATCCCCTTTGGCTTCAAGTCATCCTGATGGACTGGAAAAAGTTGCTGAAGACAAGAACTTTTTACAGGCTGCAGAAGAAAAAGAGATTATCAAAGCGCCTGTACCTGACTATTCAATGCCGGGAATAAAAAATGAAACAGCTGCCGGTTCGGTAGCCGGATTAGTCGGTACAATAATAGTTTTTTGTATTGCTTATGGTACAGGTTTATTTTTGAAGAAAAAAGCACCGTCAAAGGTCAAACGTCAAACGTCAAAATAATGAATCACGCGTTTTTAGATAAATACAGTAATCTGAAAAGTCTGATTCATAAATTAGACCCTCGAACAAAAATCATTACATTTTTGTTATTTATAGTATTTGTAATTACGAATGCTCCGACAGATTACATTCAATTTTTGTCATATTCAGCAATAATCCTGACAGTTGTATTTTTGAGTAAAGTGCCTTTGGGCTACGTATTTAAGCGTATAATAGTTATCATTCCTTTTGTTTTGCTTGTAGCGATTTTTCTCCCTTTTGCAAATAAAGGTCAAGAGGGTTGGATTATATTTGGAAACGTGATGATAAAATCTATTCTTGCTGTTTTAGCAACTATAATGCTTTCTTCAACGACAAAATTTCATAAATTACTTAAAGGGCTTGAACTGCTGAAATTTCCTAAAATTCTTATTATGATTCTCTCGTTTATGTACCGTTATGTCTTTATCCTTGTCGATGAAGCTCAGCGAATGGAGAGAGCCCGTGATTCAAGGTATTTTGGCGGGGAATATTTAAGACAGATAAAAATTATATGTAACATCATCGGGCTGCTTTTTATCAGAGCATACGAGCGCGGAGAGAGGGTATATCAAAGCATGTCCGCGCGAGGATTTGATGGAAATATAATAACGATGAATAAGTTAGAATATACAATTACCGACGTTTATTTTTATATAATATTTATAGTAATAATAATGACAATAAAAATTTGGAGTTTGTTTTGAAAAAAATAATCGAAATTAGCAATCTATGTTACACATATCCCGATGGAAAAACAGCACTGGAAAATGTTGATTTAGATGTTTCTGAAGGCGAATCTGTTGGAATTGTCGGTGCTAACGGTGCAGGAAAAACGACATTAATTCTTCACATCAATGGAATTTTAAGAGAAAATAAAGGTGGCGGCATTAAAATAATTGAAATGGAGATGAATGATAAAAATGTAAGAAAAATCAGAAGCAAAATAGGACTGGTTTTCCAAAATCCTGAAGACCAATTATTTTCTCCCACTGTTTTTGAAGACGTCTCTTTCGGGCCGTTAAACATGAGATTACCTGCAGATGAAGTGATTAAAAGAACTTCTGCTGCACTGGAAATGGTAGAAATGAGCGGATTTGAAAATCGGTCTTCACATCACCTCAGCGAGGGTGAAAAAAAGAGAATATCGGTAGCAACTGTTTTATCTATGAATCCTGAAATTCTTGTTCTGGATGAGCCGACAAGTAATTTGGATCCAAAGCACCGCCGGGAATTAATTAATTTATTAAAAAAAATCTGTAAGACAATTATTATTGTAAGCCATGATTTGGAAGCGGTGCTGGAGTTATGTGACAGGACCGTTCTTATGAACAGAGGAACAATAGTAAAAGACGGAAAAACTGTGGAAATAATGAAAGATAAAAAATTGATGGAGGAAAATTATCTCGAATGCCCATTATCAATAGTCCGTAGTGTCCGTGCCTGACACCGGACACTAACTTGCAATAATGCCTCTAAAGAGGGCTTTATTATTTTAATAAATCAATTATAATTTGAATTTTTAATGTAAATCTGATATACTAATTAAGATTGTAA
>JAOZNZ010000275.1:4260-5114 GCA_029933535.1 bacterium
GGAAATAATGAAAGATAAAAAATTGATGGAGGAAAATTATCTCGAATGCCCGTTATCGTTAATAATTTGATTTTCAAAATCAAATTATGAATTGAAAAAAAAATGCAATTTTGATATACTGATAAAAGTTATAAAAAGGATTTTTATTAACAATATAATATAAATAAACGAAAAGAGGACAAAATGACTGGTAATACTTTTGGTAAAATATTCAGAGTTACAGCATGTGGTGAATCTTATGGTAAAGCACTTTTGACTATCGTTGATGGTGTCCCTCCGGGATTGGAATTAACTAATGAAATGATTCAGGAAGAACTTGATAAGAGAAAACCCGGACAAAGCGCTCTTGATTCTCCAAGAAAAGAAACAGATATCGTTGATATTGTTTCCGGTATGCTGGACGGCTATACTACCGGTGCTCCTGTTGGAATGGTGGTTTATAATGTCGATCGTCATGATATTCACGTTAAACAGTATCGTGATGTGAAAGAACAGATTCGTCCGGGTCACGCTGAATATACTTTCTTTGTAAAATACGGCAAATATGCAGACTGGTGCGGTGCCGGAAGAGCAAGTGGGCGTGAATCTCTTGGACGAGTTGCCGGTGGAGCAGTAGCCAAAGAAATTTTAAGAAAAGAAGGAATAGAAGCTATTGGATATGTTTCCGAAAGTCACGGGATCAAAATGAAGCCGATGGAATTTGAGAATATCAAGAAAAACTATCGTAAAAATCATTTGAATTGCCCTGACCTTGAAGCTGCTGAGAAAATGATTGAAGATATTATTAAAGTTAAAAAAACAGGCGATACAGCAGGCGGAGTGGTAGAAGTTATTGTTCGTGGTGTTCCCGCGGG
>JAOZNZ010000276.1 GCA_029933535.1 bacterium
ACAAAAAATTGGTAATTTAAAAATTTCCGTGTAATCTGTGTGTTCCGTGGGCAGTAATTTCAAATATTTTTTTATGACTTTACAGTGCGAAACTCCCTTTTTATCGATTTTTAAAACTTAAATTAAAGTCTGTGGGATGGTATTGAAACAATGGCCCAATCTCCCAATTCCCCAATTCCGTCTGCGCCATTATGGCGCACTTGGTACGTGGTGGCACATTTTATTTACAATGATTTTTATAACTGCGTTTATAAATGCGCTATAATCATCTTCTTGAGCTTTTGGCACACCAATTGCTCTGTTAATACGCAAAGCTTAATAATGCAAATTTGAAAAATAAAAAAATTTAAAACATAAAATAAAGGAAGGCAAAATTATGGCTAAAGAAAAAATTATCGGTATTGACCTCGGTACAACAAACTCATGCGTTTCTATTATGGAAGGCGATGAGGCAATTGTTATCCCAAACAGTGAAGGTGGAAGAACCACTCCTTCAGTTGTCGCGTTTACAAAAGAAGGTGAAAGATTAGTTGGCACTATTGCTAAAAGGCAGGCTGCAACAAATCCTGAAAATACAGTCTTTTCAATTAAACGTTTTATGGGCAGACGTCACTCGGAAGTAATGGAAGAAGAAAAAGATGTTCCATATAAAGTTGGTGAAAATAGTAAAGGTGAAGTAGTCGTAAAAATCGGCGACAAACAGTACACTCCACCGGAAATTTCTGCAATGATTATTCAGAAAATGAAACAAACTGCCGAAGATTATCTCGGACAACAGGTTCAAAAAGCGGTTATTACAGTTCCAGCTTATTTTAATGATTCCCAAAGACAGGCAACTAAAGATGCAGGTCGAATTGCCGGACTCGAAGTTATGAGAATTATTAATGAACCGACTGCTGCAAGTCTTGCTTACGGTCTTGACAAAAAGAAAGAAGAAAAAATCGCGGTTTTTGATTTGGGCGGCGGAACATTCGATATTTCCATTCTGGAAATCGGTGACGGCGTTTTTGAAGTGAAAAGTACTAATGGTGATACTCATCTTGGCGGTGATAACTTTGACCAGAAAATTATTGATTATATCGCCGACGAATTTAAAAAAGAAAACGGAATCGATTTAAGAAAAGATCAAATGGCTCTACAACGCTTGAAAGAAGCAGGCGAAAAAGCAAAATGTGAACTGTCTACAGCTACGGAAACCGATGTTAATCTACCGTTTATTACCGCTGACGCCAGCGGACCGAAACATCTTCAGATGAAAATCACCCGTGCGAAACTAGAGCAGATTTGCGGTGATTTAATTGAAAGAACAAAACAACCCTGCCTTAACGCTATTAAAGACGCGGGAGTTTCCCCGAATGATATTGATGAAGTAATTCTTGTTGGTGGAATGACTAGAATGCCTAAAGTTCAGGAAATGGTTAAAGAAATCTTCGGCAAAGATCCACATAAAGGTGTTAATCCTGATGAAGTTGTCGCAATCGGAGCTGCAATTCAAGGCGGTGTTCTTTCCGGCGATGTAAATGATGTTCTTTTGCTTGATGTTACACCGCTTTCGCTTGGAATTGAAACTCTTGGCGGCGTGATGACAAAATTGATCGAAAGAAACACAACTATTCCATGTAAGAAAAGTCAGACCTTCTCAACTGCCGCTGATAATCAACCCGCTGTTTCTATTCATGTCCTTCAGGGTGAACGCGGGATGGCTTCTGACAGCCGTACGTTAGGAAGATTTGATTTAACTGAAATTCCTCCCGCACCACGTGGTGTTCCGCAGATCGAAGTTAGTTTTGATATTGACGCGAACGGAATTGTACACGTTTCAGCAAAAGATCTTGGAACAGGCAAAGAACAGAAAATTAAAATTGAATCTTCAAGTGGTCTTTCTGAAGAAGAAATTAATAATATGGTTAAAGATGCCGAACTTCATTCTGACGAAGATAAAGAAAAACGTGAACTGATAGATCTTCGTAATCAAGCTGAACAATTAGTTTTTCAAACAGAAAAAACATTGAAAGAACATGGCGATAAAGTGCCTGAAGAAGATAAAAAAGCAATCGAAAACGCTGTTGAAGAATTGAAAAAAATCAAAGACACAGGCTCTAAAGAAGAAGTCCACGCAAAAGTCGAAGCCCTTAATCAGGCCTCTCATAAACTCGCTGAAGAAATGTATAAAGAAGCTCAACAGGCTCAGGAAGCTCAACAGGCTCAACAACAAGCTCAGACAGAACCCGAAGCGGCTCCGGCAGACGATTCAACAGCCAAACCGGCTGACGATGAGGATGTAGTTGACGCTGATTTTGAAGAAGTGAAATGAGTTGACCATAGTTAATAGTTAATAGTTAATAGTTAAAAGGACAAAGATACAATTAACGATTAACAATTAACGATTAACAATTAACGATTAACGAATAACGATTAACGATTAACGATTAACGATTAACCTTAAATAAAACAGGAGTAAAAAAGTATGAAAATTAAACCTCTCAATGATCATCTTTTGGTAGTGCGCGCTGAACCTAAAGACACAGTAAAAGGCGGAATTATAATTCCGGATAGCGCAAAAGAAAAACCTCAGGAAGCTGTTATTAAAGCTGTTGGTCCCGGAAGACTTGTAGATGGTAAAAGAGTGCCGTTAGAAGTTAAAAAAGGCGAAATAGTTCTTATTTCAAAATACGGCGGAACAGAAATAAAATACGATGATAAAGATTATATTCTTATCCGTGAAGATGATATTCTTGCAGTAATTGAATAACTGAATAATTAGTAATTAATTTAAATCTAAAAATAAGGAGACCAGACAATGGCCAAACAATTATTATTTGACGAAAACGCCAGAAGAGCTATTCTTAAAGGCGTTGAAACTCTTAGCAAAGCAGTCAAGGTGACTCTCGGACCTAAAGGCCGGAACGCAATTCTTGACAAAAAATTCGGATCACCAACTATTACAAAAGACGGTGTTTCCGTTGCAAAAGAAATCGAACTCGAAGACAAATTCCAGAATATGGGCGCACAGATGGTTCGCGAAGTAGCTTCAAAAACTTCTGACGTTGCAGGTGATGGAACGACAACAGCAACTATTCTCGCTGAATCTATTTACAAACAAGGTTTGAAATATGTTGCTGCAGGCGCTAACGCAATCAGCATCAAACGCGGTATTGATAAATCAGTTGCAGCAGTTGTTGCTGAACTTTCCAATCTTTCAAAGCCGGTTAAAAGCGCAAGCGAAATTAAACAGGTTGCTACTATTTCCGCTAATGGTGACACAGAAATAGGTAAAACTATTGCCGACGCTATGGATAAAGTTGGTAAAGATGGAACTATTACTGTCGAAGAAGCTAAAGGTATCGAAACAACTCTTGATGTTGTTGAAGGTATGCAGTTCGACAAAGGTTATCTTTCACCTTATTTCGTAACTAACGCTGAAAATATGGAATGTATTTTGGAAGAACCTTATATTCTTATATTTGAGAAAAAAATCAGCACTATGAATGATCTGCTTCCTCTCCTTCAGAAAGTTGTTCAGTCAGGCAAACCGATGCTTATCATTGCTGAAGATATTGAAGGCGAAGCTCTTGCGACTCTTACTATTAATAAGCTTCGCGGAACTTTGAATGTTTGCGCAGTTAAAGCTCCCGGCTTCGGTGACAGAAGAAAAGCAATGATGGAAGATATCGCTATTCTTACAGGCGGAACTTTCGTTACTGAAGATCTCGGTCTTAAACTCGAAGGACTGGAAATTACTCAACTCGGTTCTGCAGGACGTATTGTTATCGATAAAGATAATACTACTATTATTGAAGGTAAAGGAAAAAATGCCGACATTAAAGGGCGTGTTGAACAGCTTAAAGCTCAAATCGAAAAAACTACAAGCGATTACGATCGCGAAAAACTTCAGGAACGTCTCGCTAAACTTGCAGGCGGTGTTGCTGTTGTTAAAGTAGGCGCTGCTACTGAAACTGAAATGAAAGAAAAGAAAGCTCGTGTTGAAGATGCTTTGCATGCAACCCGCGCTGCTGTAGAAGAAGGAATCGTTCCGGGTGGTGGTGTTGCTCTTCTGCGTTGTCAGAAAGCTCTTGATGCTATTAGAAGCAAAATTAAAGGCGATGAAAAAATCGGGATTGATATTGTTTCAGGCGCTTTAGAATCACCTACACGCACACTTTGCGACAATGCAGGTGTTGAAGGCTCTATCGTTGTTGAAAAAATCAAAAACGAAAGCGGCGCTTTCGGATATAATGTTGCTACTGACAAGTTTGAAGACTTGGTTGCTGCTGGTGTTATTGACCCGACAAAGGTTACACGCTCAGCTTTGCAAAATGCATCTTCAATTTCAGGACTTCTGTTAACAACAGAATGTATGATTACTGATCTTCCTGAAAAAGAAGAACCTATGATGCCTCCTGGCGGTGGCGGAATGGGTGGAATGGGCGGAATGGGCGGAATGATGTAATTCCGGCCGGTCTTTCATAAACTCAAAACTGTTGCATAAGCAGCAAAAATATAAAAAAGGGGATGCGTGAAAACGTATCCCCTTTTTTAATAGACAAAATAGTATTTTGAAAATCCCGCCGACCTTGTGTCGGTGGTTTATAAATTTATTAAAGATAAAGATTAATATTTACGAAACTTGACATATTATTAATTAAAAAGTATTATATTAAGTATGCATATACACTCAGAAAAAAATATGATGTTTAAAAAATGCCCTTGTTGCGGGACAGATTGGAAATTACGATCAGATTTTCTTGAAGACGCTGATGTTGATCTCGTAGGATATCAAGAGCATTTCGAAGAATTAACCGCTGGTCTTTTCCTGTTTAATCATTCGTGTAAAACAACTATGGCTATTCATGTAGATGGTTTCACCGATTTATATGATGGACCCGTTTTTTCTGCAAGAGCAACCGGAAGCGAATCTTGTCCCGAATTATGTCTTCAAGAAGAAAATCTGGAATCTTGTCGTGCAGAATGTGAGTGCGCTTTTGTAAGAGAAATCCTGCAAATAATAAGAGAATGGCCAAAAAGAAAAATTTTATAAAATAATATAAATTGTAGAAAAATCATTAAATCATTAAATCATTAAATCATTAAATCATTAAATCATTAAATCAT
>JAOZNZ010000960.1 GCA_029933535.1 bacterium
TTTTACTGCATGAAATATGAAATTTCACAAGGACAATACGCACAATTTCTTAATTATTTACCGGGTGGTTTAGATTTTCAACACTATCCTGATAAATACGGTATTAATCGTCATACTATTCATTTGTCAAATGGAACTTATGTTGCCGATGCACCTGATAGAGCTTGTAATTGGTTGGCCTGGGCTGATGTTTACGCGTATCTCGATTGGTCAGGGTTGCGTCCAATGTCGGAATTAGAATTTGAAAAAGCTTGTCGTGGTCATCTCGCCCCTATCCCGAATGAATATTCCTGGGGGGACACAGTTATAGTGAGAGCCCAAAGTTTTGACGGCGTTGATGGCAGCGGAACAGAAACGGTGCATGAAGTAACTGCTAACTGTAATTACAATAATGGCATACCGGGTCCTATTCGTGTTGGAATATTTGCTAAACCGGGAACTATAAGACATCAGTCGGGCGCGGGTTATTATGGTGTGATGGAATTGTCGGGAAATTTAGAAGAACAAATTGTTGCTGTTGGTAATATCACAGGACGAGAGTTTGTTGGAAATCATGGCGATGGATCAATGTTGACTGCGATTCCTTCCTGGCCTTCAAGTACAACCGCAACGGGGATGGGAATGAGAGGAGGATATTATAGTACAACTAATGTAAAACATCTTCAAACATCCGATCGAACTCGTGCCATGACAGCAACTCCAGCAAGATACGCTCACGTTGGTGGTCGCGGAGTTCGATCTGCGCAATAATCCAAAATCCAAAATCCAAAATCTAAAATCTAAAATTTAAATAGGACTTATTATGAAACTTTCTAAAAATATTCTGAAACTTTGTCTGATCTTATTTGCTTTTTCGTTTTCAGTAATTGCAAATAATTTGAGCGTTACAAATGTTTCTTTAATAAATGTTTCCGGCGGAATTGCCGAGATTCAGTTCGATCTTTCATGGTCAAATTCATGGACTTTTATTGAAGCTGTTTCAGGAAAAAATATCACAAACCATGATGCCGCATGGGTCTTTATAAAGTTTCGTTCTGGAGTTGAGTGGCGACATGCATGGCTAACTTCTTCAGGCCATGTTCCCTCGCCAGGCGCACAAATTGATGTTGCTTCAAACGGAGGCGACACAAACATTGGAGCTTTTGTTTATAGAAACGC
Organism: bacterium; assembly: GCA_029933535.1. GTDB lineage: Bacteria > Auribacterota > UBA3054 > UBA3054 > B51-G9 > B51-G9. Next base: position 1,159 of record JAOZNZ010000960.1, read on the forward strand.
GGACGGTCATGGTGGTTTTGTTTGTAATAATATGCGGCTCCGATGGGATTTTGCTAAAAACGGGTTGACACAAACCAATAATGTGGATATTAGTGTGCAGGCTATTGAAATGGTTTATGTTCCGGAACGCAGCTTTTATG
>JAOZNZ010000010.1:0-9292 GCA_029933535.1 bacterium
ATGCTGAACCCAAAATGTCACGGAGCGCAGCGGAGTAAATTGTCAACCATTAATCCAATAACAATTAACTATTAATAACCATGTCATTCGTTGTTACTACATACTTACCTGAAGGAATAATCCTCGGCGCCGATAGCCGGCAATCCGCCACTGTTGAAGGCACAACTCCCGATGGGAAGAAATTGCCGCGTTTTGAAACTGTTACTTCCGATAATTGCTACAAAGTATTTCATCTCGAAGAGCAGAATATTGGCGTAAGCGTCTTTGGCGAAACTATTCTTGGTGGAAAACCAATCGAACATACCGTCCGCCTTTTTCTTGAAGAATACAATGATCTGGAAGATGATATTCTTGACGTTGTTGAAAAAATGATGAGGTATTTCAGTGCGCGATATCCAAACGCGGATACTGCATTTCACATGGTTGGATACAGAACTGAAGGAAAAGTAAGCGTGCCTTACGTTTACCACTGTCAGGTTTCCAGAAACGAAATTAAACGCATTAATGTTAAACCGGGAACCGATGAAATTATTTATGGCGCTGCATGGGGTGGACAGGGAGACGTTATCGCTCGCCTTATTCAGCCGGGAATGGCTTTAAAAGGTCCCGAAGGAAGAGATATCCCAAATACTCCTATATTATGGGACGCTATGTCTGTGCAGGACGGAATCGATTTTTCGGTTTTTGCCGTTTGGACTACAATGCAAACTGTCCGTTTTCAGGCTCGACCAAAAAATGTTGGCGGACCTATCGATATTCTTGTCGTTACGCCGGAAGGAGCAGGATGGGTTAAACGCAAGGATTTTCAAACCGATTCTTTTCTGCCTTTTTAAAATGTATTCAATTACTACTGATTATTCCACGGATAAAGGAAACCCGTTTCCTTGCATCGAAAAAATATCGAATGCAGGATTCTCATACGTTCATTGGTGCCACGAATGGTCAACCGACTATCTTTATTCAAATGATGAAATCGGAGAAATAAAAAAATATATGACAATCTTCGGATTGAAAGTTCTTGATGTTCACGCTTCTTACGGTCTGGAAACTTCGTGGGGAGCTCTTGATGAAAATCTGAGACAAGCCGGTGTTGATCTCGTGAAAAATAGAATCGATATGGCGGTTCAACTTAATAGCGATGTGATTATTATGCACGCTCCGGAATATACCGATCCCATTAGAAAATCACTTGATGAATTGCAGCCTTATACTAAATCACGAAATATAAAAATCGCAATTGAGAATATAATAAATTTTCCTATTGTTGACAAATATTTTTCTGACTATGAGCCTGATTTTCTCGGCTTGTGCTATGATTCAGGGCATGGAAATATAGAAAAAAATTCTTATGAATGGCTGGATAAATTTAAAGAACGATTGCTCTCAATTCATATTCATGACAATGATGGTAAAAAAGATTTGCATCAAATCCCTTTTACAGGAACCGTTGATTGGGAGCGACTCTCAAAACTTCTCGCAAAATCTTCTTATAAAAAATGCGTGAGTCTTGAAGTGTCAATGCATAATATGAAAATAAACGACGAAAATGAATTTCTTGCTCAATCTTTTAACGCAGCAGAAAAATTATCGGATATGATTTCATCGAGTAACCGGCTTGATTAATGCTTTTTTTATGACTTTTTGGTATAATTTATAAAGTGCTTTTGTTTTTTCCTGTTTTTAACAATTTTTAACCTTACTAATAAACAAGGGAGTTACCATGAATGATGAAATGAATGAACAAAATTCAACTGAACCAGAAGTTGAGATTACTGTTGATGAACAGAATCCGGCTGAACCTGAAACTGAGGTTACTGTTGATAAACAAAAAAAGAATATAGACATTGGCGGCTGGCTGAAATACGGCTGGAAATTATTTATAACAGATGTTTTGAAATTTATGGTGGCAATGCTTATTGTTGGCGTTGTTTCAATTGTAACCTGTTTGATTTTATCAGGTCCTATGATGGTTGGATTTTATAAATGTATCCTGAAAAAAACTCGCGGTGAAGATTTTGAATACGGAGACCTTTTCGACGGCGTTAAAACCCAGTTCCTACCTTCATTTGTATTGATGATCGTCGTTACTGTTTGTGTGATTATTATAGCCGCAATTCTTGCAATTATACCTGTCATTGGTCAATTGGCCGGTACGGTAATTAGTATCGCATTCTCTCTTTTTGTCAGTTATATGTATTTGCAGTTGGCGGAAAGAGAAGAAACTTTGGAAGTGGCAAAACTTATCGATTTGGCTAAAGCTACTCTTAATAAAGTTAAATGCGATTATGGTATGTTTCTTGTGTGGGCGCTTGTTGTTTATATTCTCGGTTTTGTAGGTGTGATAATTTGCTGTGTCGGTGCTCTTGCAACATATTCAATATCTCTGATAGCTGTTACAAAAAGTTACAACGATATTTTTAAAAGTGAAGATGATGTAACTGTTGTTGCTGAAGAAATCGCTGTTGAAGAATAGTATTAAAAATATATTTCAAATCCGTAAATTAAAAAAAAATGACCGGGTGGCGTATTGCCTTGTCAGTGCAGTGCTTTTGGTTTTTCCAATTGCTGTATTGATAATCATGAAAACGCCCCTCGGCCATTTCTTTGGATGCGCCTTTTTAAAAATCACCGGTAAACCATGCATGTTTTGTGGTATGACACGTTCGCTTGAGTTTTGTTTTAAATTTGATTATAATCAAGCTTTACAGTGGCATCTTTTCGGACCGCTTTTTTTCGCTGGATATGTTCTTTTGTTATTAAAATACCTGACCGGTTTTATTTTCAGCTATACGATTGATATCAAAATAACTAAGCCCAAAACAAGAAATATGTTTTTTTATGTTATCGGTGGAGTTGTTTTTATTTATTGGGTTTTAAGATTATTTAATTTTACTTATTGCTCTTTCCCGGGATAGAAAGGGGGAAATGTAATTGGTATAGTCAGACGGCACTCGAAAAGCACGTACTTTCTCGGAATAATCTAATTTCATTCAACACTTCATGTCGAATATGAGATAAATAACTACCAATCTAAAATCCAAAATCCCTTCAATCATTGTACTTTTTTCTATGTTTTAGTAAAATAATGTATATTATATAACTATAATAACTTTTAATTATATTAGATGAAAAAAATCGTAATTATTTTATCTCTGCTTCTATTCAATTGTTTTGCTTCGCGTGCTGAACAGAGCGCTCAAAATATTGTCGCAGAATTGCTTGGCGGAACTTCCGCTTCACCGGCGAATGCGGAAATTAATGCTGAAAACGTAATTACTGATAATGTGTCTGCTGCCGTTGAATCTGAAATGTCGGTAATTGAAGAACCGGCTGATGAAAAACCGACTGATGAAGTTAAAAATATTTCAACAAATGAAATTGTTGAAACTAAAATTGAAATAGAAACAGATGAGACTAATACTTTTTTAAAAACAACTGAAGAACCTCTTCCTGCAAAACCAGGAATTCTGGCAGGCAAAATAACTGACCATGCCGGTAAGCCGATAAATGAGATTAAAGTAGTTCTATTCTCAACAAATTCTTATAAAGAAATGAAATCAACGCCGGGAGGAAATTTCGGCTTTACAATTGATGAAGGTAATGAATACACTTTGACCGCTCAGATGGATAATCAGTTTTTTCACACAAATATTTTTCTTGGGCGGGGAAAAAAAGAATTCACATCAATAAAATTCAAAGTTCCAATGAATGTTTACGGGCAACTGTTTATTGATGGCAAACATGCACAATATGGCCTGTTTCTAAGATTAATAGGTAAACATGGCGGACAGGCAGGCGGGATTGTGCTCAGTAATGGAAACTTCCATATTAAAAATATAACTCCGGGCAGATATACAATGGTGCTTGAACGCAGGAAAAGATTTATTGACCGGAGAATAAACGAAACGCGTTTTTATTATGTCCCAATCACCTTGACAACTGAAACAGCAAGAGTTTATATCGAACGAGATAAAAGAAGACTTGTTGGTAATGTCGTTATAGACAAATTACCTCGTAGAAATGTTGACGCTTTAGTAATTCTAAAAGACGCTAAAACAAACGGAATGCTTATTCATAGAGAAGCACATACATATTATAATCAGGGCTATTTTGTCTTTGAAAACATTATTCCAGGCACTTATATCTTGCAGGCAGCGCAAAATCAACGCGAATGGATGTCCGATAAAGTATATGTAGAAGTAAATGCAGCAAAAAAAAGAACGAAAATCGTGATCGATGTATCATCTGATCCCACTGTTTCTGCGAAAAGATTGCGGGATTTAAGAAAGCAGTTTCTTTATAAATGAGGAATTGCAGAATTGAGGAATTGCAGAATTGACAATTAACCAATTATATAATTAAATGGAAGTCCATAGACACTCAAGACATCGGAGCAGAGCACATTCGTTTAAAAGCGAAGAAAGAGTTTCTGCTGCAAAAGCTAAAAGAGGGGAGAATAAACACCATTCGAAAAAACCCCGTATTTATCGCGATATTGACCGTGACTGGAAAAGAAATAAATTTGACGAGGAATAAATTAAATTATTAACTTAAAATAAGGTGTAAAAATGATTCGTATTATAATTTTAATGACCGTTTTGTTGGCACTTACAGCCTGTAAACCTTCAACCGGAAAAGGAACGAAACTTGTCGGGACTTTGTCAAAGGACAAAGTCGTTGCCGTTGTGAATGGTGAAAAAGTTTTCGCGGGACCGGTAGAAGAAATTCTTACAAGAAGAATGCTCGAATATCAACGACAAACAGGTGAAAATTTCCCCCCTGAAAAAATTGAACAGGCAAGACGGCAGTTGATTGAACAACTTATTAATGAAACTGTAATTATGCAGGCCGTATATAAAGCTCCAATTAAAGTTACCGAAAGTAATATTAATGCTCGACTAATTCATACAATAGAAATATTGGGCGGAGAAGAAGAATTTGCGAGCTTCCTTAAACAATCAAATTATACTATGGATAAATTTCGCGCGGATCTTGCAGCCGATATTAAAGCTTCTATGCTGATGGAACAACAAATGGGTATGCCGACTGCTACGGTTGCTCAGGCAAAAGAGTTTTTTGATGAGCATTCAAGCGAATTTATTATGCCTGAAAATATCGACGTAAGTCATATCTTGTTAAAAGTCGAATCGAATTCTTCAATCGCTACACAGAAAATGCTGAAAGCTGAGCTAAGAGAATTAAAAAAGAAAATATTAGACGGCAAAATTACTTTCGAACAAGCCGCGGAAAAATATTCACAATGCCCAACAGCAAAACAGGGAGGTAAAATCGGACAGGTATCTAAAGATGATAAAACTATTTCTCCAATTTTTGCTAAAGCTGCTTTTGATCTCCCGGTAAGTAATATTAGTGATGTGGTAGAAAGTGAATTCGGCGATCATTTGATTTTTGTTACTCAGAAAAATGCAGTTCATACAGCAACCTTTGATGAAGTGGAATATAAACTTATTGAGTATTTAATAGAAAAGAAGAAACGAGAACTCGCTGAAGAATGGACTGTTGACTTAAGAACTAAAGCGGATGTTAAATACAAGTGATGGAGTAATGGAATAATGGATTGATGGAAAATCCAAAATCCAAAATTGTATGATGGAATACTTAGCAATAAATAAAAGCTAGCGCTTGGAAAATAAATTGAAATTTGCGGTGGCTAATTTCAATTTCCTCCGAGTGCCTGCAACTTAACCAAAATCGGCGCGACAATGCCAAGCAACTTTTTAGATACTCTTCATAGTGACCGAACCACTGATAAGTGGGACAGGCTTCGTCGTGTAGTTTCACCACGCGATAAAGTCGGGATTGTTCTTTACGGAGAGCCCGATCCCGATGCTCTTGCTTCCGGGTGGGCTTTGCAGCGTCTTCTTCAATCACATGTTCAGAGTTCTAAAATTGTTGCGAATCAGCCTGTGCTGCGTAATCAAAATGCCCGCCTTGTAAAAACACTGAAAATGCCTCTTGAAGTTTATAACAAAATTCCCTGGCACGATTTTACAAAAATTGCCGTTGTTGATGCTCAACCGAATTTTTTTAAACCGGCACCACCGGTACCTTTCGATATCGTTATTGACCATCATCCGAGAAAAAGTCATTACTCTTTTAAATTTTCTGATGTTCGACCTGATTATGCATCCGTTTCAACAATTCTTCTTGAATATCTTATTCAAGCAGGGATTCCCGTAACAAAAAAAATGGCGACCGCTTTATGGTTCGGCTTGAGAACTGATTCTGATAACCTTTCAACTCCGGCACATAATTCCGATCTGGCTGCTTATGGTTATCTTTATCGAAAAAGCGACAAGAATATTATCCAATGGCTTGAACGAAGTGAAGTTCCGATATCTTATAAAAATTTCTACAAAAAAGCTCTTGACTCTATTGATATTAATTCCAAAAGAGCTCTCGTTTATCTTGGGGATGTGCCAAAACCGGATGCGTGTGTTATGATAGCCGATTTTCTTTCGCGATTTATTGGTATTCATTGGATCGCCGTTGCAGGCGTTTGCAATGATACATTATTCGTAATTCTAAGAAGCGGTTCATTTGGCACTGATGTTGGCAGAATAATAAAACAAAAACTCTCACCTTTCGGTAGTGCGGGCGGACACAAGGACAAAGCTCGTGGGGAGATATATTTATCAGATGTTCCTGTAAAAACCGATGGAGAGAAGATGCATGAAAATATAGAAGCATGGTTGCAGTGCACTTTAATTAACAGTCGAAAAAAACCGTGCAAAAAAATCATATCTAAAAATAATAACGAAAAATAAATTCTAATTCAGGAGAAATATCGTGCCTAAAAGTTTGATAATTGTCGAATCACCGGCGAAAATAAGAACTATAAAAAATATTGTCGGAAGACGATTTGATATTTGTGCCACTGTGGGACATATTAAAGATATTCCTACAAATTCCCTTGGCGTGGACATCGAAAATGATTTCCGCATGAAATTCGTTACCATTAAAGGGAAATCAAAATCTATTAATAATATCAAAGCCGCTGCAAGAAAAGTTGAACATATTTATCTCGCAACTGACCCTGATCGTGAAGGTGAAGCTATCTCATGGCATGTCGCGCAAATGGTTCCTTCAACTACTCCAATTGAAAGAATAACCTTTAACGCGATTACAAGAAGCGAAATTGAAAGCGCATTAAGAAATCCCGGTCAAATAAATCAAAACTTGGTTAATGCACAGTTCGCAAGAAGAATTATCGACAGATTGATCGGTTATCTGCTTTCGCCTGAAGCATCCCGGCACCTTGGCGGAAAATTTTCAGTTGGACGTGTACAAAGTCCTACTGTTGCTTTAATTGTAGAACGCGAACGGGAAATAAAAGCGTTTGTTCCTGAGCCGTTCTGGGTTATCAAAGCTAATTATAAAAAAGGTGAAGACTCATTTATTGCAAATTTGAAAGCAGGGAAAATTACTGATGAAAAGAAAGCTATAAAAATATTCGAATCAATAAAAAACGCGGATACTCATTCAATTACAAAAATCGAAAAGTCAGAAGTGAAAAAAAATCCGCCACCCCCTTTTATTACTTCTACTTTCCAGAGAGCAGCTTTTCAAACTTTTGGTATGGCTTCAAAACGAGCAATGAGAATTGCTCAGGGCCTTTATGAAGGTAAAGAAATCTCAGGAAAGCATATCGCGCTTATTACTTATATGAGAACTGATTCTCCAAGAATTTCTTCAGAAGGTCTCGCGGCGGCTAAAGACCAGATCATTACTCAATTCGGTAAAGAATACTATCAAAGTAGAAACTTTAAAAGTAAAGCTGGTTCGCAGGATGCTCATGAAGCCATACGTCCCGCTCATCCTGAAATAACACCTGACATGGCGAAAGACTTTCTTGAATCCGCTGATTTTAAAATCTATAAATTGATTTATCAACGATGGCTCGCTTCTCAAATGAAATCTGCACGTTATGATAAAGTGAAAGCTCTGATTAATGCTGATAAAACAGAACTTGAAGCAATTGGCTTGACTCTCGTTTTCGACGGCTTTCTACTCGCTTACGGTAGGGGAATGGAAGTTGCCAAAGAAAAAGAAGCTGATAAAAGACTGCCTGAACTTTCTGAGGGCAATTTGCTTCAACTTTTAGAAGCTACTAATGATGGGAAAATGACTACTCCGCCACCAAGATATAATAATGCTTCTATTATTGAAAAATTAGAAAAACTCGGGATTGGACGACCATCAACTTATGCGGCGATCGTTGATCTTATTCAGCAGCGTGAATACGTTGTTGAAATAGGTAAACGACGCGAGTTTCAGGCTACTCAACGGGGTGAACAATTATTCGATTATTTGAAAGAACATCGCCCGATAGCTATTGACTATAAATTTACCGCTGAAATGGAATCTAAACTTGATGATATTGAACTCGGTAAAAAAATATATACCGACGTGGTTAAAGATGAATTCAAAGTTATTGAAGATGCTTATGATATGTTTAAAAAAAGCGGCGGATTTGGTATGGCGCACAAACCTACCGCAAGACAACTTCAATTCGCCGACCGACTTTCTACAGCTTCAGGCAAAGAAATTCCGGCAGAAGCTTTAACTGACAGTAAAATTCTTTCAAAATGGATTGATGAAATAAAAGATGATGCCGATTTGCCGCCTCTGCCACCTTCAAAAAAACAACTTCTCTACGCTGAAGCCCTTGCACGGGATACAGAGATGTCACTTACTGATGAGATTAAAACCGATGCGGCTAAGATTTCAAAATTTATTGATCAGGCGAGAAAGATACTTGACCAGAAACTTTCATCTTCCAAACGCGCTTTTACTATAAATTACATGGACGAAGGCGTAGAACATGAATTTGATAAAATTGAAATTCTTGATATTATTGATGAAAAGGAAAAAAAAGCCGTCGGATTACGCATTTCTTTAAAAGCTACAAAATGGATTCCACGAAGCCAGATCGAACGCCATTCAGAACAAGTTCTTACTCTGAAAAATAAATGGGCTGCGGAAAATGTTTATGTTAGTGCTAAAAGTTCTGGAAGAAGAACTTTTAAGAAAAGTTACAAAAAATCCGCAAAAAAGAAAACAACAAAAAAATAAACTTTCCTGAAAAAAACGACATTAGAGGATACTCGAAAAGTGAAGATGTCCCACCGACCTTGTGTCGATGGACATAAAAATTGCAAAGAACCCATTGCGAACATTGGACAATCGATGCATGCTTGTTTTTTCCCGCGACAAGAATTCATCGGCATAGTCGCGGGAAAATTTCGGCAAAAGCATCGTTTTTATACAA
>JAOZNZ010000010.1:9302-17970 GCA_029933535.1 bacterium
GAAAAATCAATCAGATATGTCGTAAGTGTGTATGGGCGTTTATATTTCCCTCTATCCCAGTAAACTGTAAGATTCACTTCCTGGAGCGCGGGGACTTCTTCATCAATATCTTCAATAATTTCCACCTCGTAACTGTAATTCGGGAATTCATCGCCGAAATCGCCGCTCGTGTCTATATCCTCCGCTTTCTTTTGCCAGTACTTGTTTTCAATCTCAACCATTGCAAAACGCGCTAACGCCGTTTGTATCGTCACTCCACGGGCTGTAGTCACAGCTTTGGTCGCCTGGCCTATCAAACCTAGTACTGATGCTATTCCAATGCCGAGAACAACAACGGAGACCATCACTTCGACCAGAGTAAATCCTTTTTTATCAGTTAACTTCTTCATCTTCAATAATTACTTCTGTTATACCATTAGCGCCAATATGAACTTTATATATTATTTTATCTTCATCACTCTTACCAAGATATATTGTGGTGTCAAACGAACGGCCGTGCGGATCTACCGGAACTTCAAATGTACCTTCGGTAATTTCATCACCCCTCCCGTCAATAATTTTCAGTATTTTGATTTCTTTTGGCATTTTATGACTATCTTCATCGAAAATGGAAACTTTGCCTGCCGCGTTACGATTTGTATTTATATTTTCTTCATCATCCCAATCGTCATATTTTTCTATTGAATAATCACCGGAATCGGGCATGTATCTCGCGTTTTCACCCGGGAAAAGACCGCTATTCCCTGAGGATGTAAGGTCATTTTCCGTAAGTTCAAAATCATCACCGCGGCCTGCGTCCCTGGTTACATAATATTCCTGTTTGTCAAGATTAAAATGAACTCTGTAAGTGGCTCTTTGAACCGCTGCCATACCTTGTGAATAGACAAATGTTGTCATTAAATTATTTGCTTCACCTCTAAGCTTTCCGCGATACAAAGTTTTAAAAATACGCGGCGCAGAAACACTGAGAACTATTGCCATCATTGAAATAACGACAATGAGTTCAAGCATGGTGAATGCGGGATATCTAATGTTTTTGCGCATAAAAAATTCCATCAAAGGTCAAAGGTCAAAGGTCAAAGGTCCATCACTCCATCACTCCATTCTTATAAACTATACATCCGCTTTACTGTGGGATATCCGCTTCGACCGCCAAGTTTTACCACCCATTCCAATACATGAGTGTATCCGTGGGCCTTACCATAAGAGCGAATTCTAAAAACTTTACCTCCACCTGAAAGATGCCTGTATTGTCTGTCTTCAATTATCTGTTCGTATCTTTCCGGCATAATTATTTCCAGAACTTTTTCAGAAGCAGTATTCGGATTAACTTTGTCGGTTTCTGAGTCAACGGTTATGTAATCTTTTATTCCCTGGTCAAGTATATCATCAGCATCGTCAATTGGTGGAGTTTTATCGCCATCATTTTCGTTTTCATCTAAAAAACCATCTTCGTTCAGGTCTTCGCCAAACCAAACTGTGTCATCTATTTCACCGGGAAATTTGTTTATCATTACATCCAGAATTGTGAGAAAATCAGTGGATTCATTCATCGGACCATTCGCAATTCTTGCCGGAGGTTCAAGATCTTCATAATCATCTATTTCTGCACCGTTAATTTCAGGATTGTCATCCTTATCGACATAATCAATAACGCAATCAACTAATTTATCAATCAGAACTAAATCATCTGTTGCTGTTTCGAAGAGCCGTTGTAAAGTCTCACGTTTTTTCCCTTTGGCCAACTCTGAAATATTTATTAAACTTGATTCATCCATCGGACCAAGTCCGACTTGACCGAAATTATCTTTAAATTTTACTGTATAGTAACCTTCGCCTACCGGAACTTTATTGTAAACTTCTTCATAACGTTCTAACAGTTCTGCATCTTCAGGGAAATCGTATTTCGGGTAAGCGAAGGATCCGGTTTTTAATCCTTTCTTAAGTTCACCAAGCGCGCGATAAACACCTGCTTTAGCGCAATACTGCGCTTGCAGATCGTCCATATAATTCCTTGCAAGACTCAATTCCAGCTTTATTGCAAAAGCATAAGAAATCGCAAGAGACATCAGGAAAAAAAGAACAAACATTGACATTATCAATGCAATGCCACGAGGTTTATTTTTATTTTTTTTATCTTCGTTCATTTCATCTATCAGCTTTTTTAGGACATCTTTTTTAAATTAATATTACTTTACAATTATAAATTTAATTTTTAAAATTAAATTTAGAACTTCATCATATTTACTTCAAGCATCGGCATCAGCATTGCAAGTATTATTACAGTAACAATTGTCGCAAGCAAAACTATTATCAAAGGCTCAAGTATCGTCATGCCGGCTTTAATCGCCACACGGGATTGCTTATCATAATTCGCGGCGATCCTTTCAAGCATTGTGCCAAGCCTGCCTGATTCCTCACCAACAGATATCATGTGGATCACTACCGGAGGAAAAACTCCGCTTGCGCGTAAAGGTTTAGCGATTCTTTCACCTTCTTTAACATTTTTTGATACATCGTCAAGCGCTGCTTCGAGAACTACATTTCCCGCTGTGTCTTTGGCTATATTAAGCGCTTGTAAAATTGGTATTCCACCGTCAACAAGTGTTCCAAAAGTTCTTGAAAAGCGGGCTATGGCAATTTTTTTTGTAAGAGTGCCTAAAAGAGGCATTTTGAATTTCAATTTATCAAGAAATATTCTCGCCTGATCAGTATTTTTCCAGTAATGTATTCCGCTGATAATACCTACAATAATAATTATATAAATCCACCAAAAGTTTTTTAGTGAGTCCGCAACAGTGATCAGGCCTTGAGTAAGACCGGGAAGTTCAGTGTTCATTCCCGCGTAAATATCTTTAAATTTTGGAACAGCAAAAACCATCAGCAAAGTTATCGCTAATCCCATTACAATTGTTAAAACTAACGGATATATCATTGCAGACTTTACAGTTGAACGCATGTCCTGCTCATCTTCAGAAAAATCCGCCAGACGGTTTAATGACTGTTCAAGTACACCGCCTGTTTCTCCCGCGCGAACCATGTTTACTGCAAGACGTGAGAAACAGCGCGGATGAGATGCAAGCCCGTCTGCAAGCATCGATCCGCCTTGAACCTGTTCTTTTATATCTTCAAGTACAATGAGAAACGCTTTGTCTTCTTCCTGCTCGGATAAAGCGGTTAACGCGCGAACAAGAGGAAGCTTGGCTTCAACAAGAGTAGCGAGCTGCCGTAAAAAATCAACGATTTTATCAGCTTTTATTCTTTTTGAACCAAAATTGAAATTTAATAAACTGCCTCCACTGCTTTCTTTACTTCCGCTTATCGTACCGGATTGTTCCAGGAGAGTAATATACAAACCGTCATTCTGAAGTTTTCGTTTGGCTTCGTCAACATTATCACAAACTATTGAGCCGTTAACCGGCTGGCCGCTTTTATTTAAACCTTCATACGAATAATTTGGCATTATTCCTCCGAAATAAGTACTGTTATAATTTCATTTTGATAAATAAACCGGTTGGTCACACAAATGAATTCATTTGTTCATTTTAATAGTTGAAACCGGTATTTTAGCTTTAGCAATTTTTATGCCGTATAAATAATATTAAGATAGATTCTACCACATTGCCGATGAAATGTCAAAATGGTTCTATTCATAATTTTCTTTGTTGTAAAAATAATGCACGATTATTAAATAAACATTGACTAATAATAAACAAATCAGTATAATTTCTTTGCGATCAAGTTAATAAAAATAACCAATGTATTTTTTAATGAAAATCTTCTTACTAATTGCCGCTTTTGCAGCGATTATTATATTTTTTTGTCTGACTTACCAAAAGCAGGAGAACTACTCTATGTTACAATTTTCTGATGTTAAACCTATTGAACTTGCTCCCTTGTTCCTGGGAACTCCAACTCCTGAATATTCAGGTTTTGTGCCGAGATCCGATAAATATTTAGAAGCTTTATTTGAAAACATGTCGAAAGACGGAATTAAAACTATCCTTTTAATGGGCGGTTGGGAAGAAACTGTTTATTATCACTCAAAAATCCTCAAAAATCCAAGTGAAATTGATTGGTATGCAAAAGCATTCGATTTAGCTGAAAAATTCGGGATGGAAGTTGTTCTGCATGGAGTCCCTTATAAATTTAATGATTTGTTTACAGGGGGAAAATGGGATCCAAAAGAAGAACTCGAAATGGAAAAGAAAATCTATAAAGAACTTAATGAACTTTACGGTAACCGTAAAAACTTTTGGGGATGGTATATTCCGCATGAAGCTGGTGACAGAACTCATCGAGGGGATATTATGATTCTTCTTCGTGAACTTCCACAGTTCCTGAAAAAAATGACGCCAAATAAAAAAGTTGCTTATGCACCGTGGTTTACATCAAGAATTACTCTCGGCGATGAAGCGACAACTCCGGAACAATGCGCGACAAACTGGGATTCTATGCTGAAAGAAATTGACGGAATTGATATCTGCCTTTTTCAGGACACAACCGCGCCGGAGGATGAAATTGAAGAGTGGTTTGCCGCAATAGCTCCTGTTTTTAAAAAACACGGAATAGAATTGTGGTGTGTGGCTGAATTGTTTCCCAGATTCCAGGACAAGCCGGGGATAGATCTTTTTCGCAGTGTTTCTTTTGAATATTTAATGGGGAAAATGAAAACTGTCAATCCTTATGTCGAAAAATTCGCCTGCTGGGAATATGAAACACATTTGTACCCAAAATCAAAAAATCCCGGCGCTAAAAAATTAAATGAAAAATATCGGGAATGGATTAAAAACCGTAACCCGTTAATTGAAATTTTATGAATTTCAATTATGGTAAAGAAATTTGTAGCCGGTCTCCATGAGGCCGGACTTGCCTAAAAGGCAAGAGCTAATCGGTAATATAATGCTAAACACAAAAATGTCACGTAGCGTAGCGGAGTAAATTGTCCGCCATTAATTTTACCACGCGTACCGTGTGGCCAACATTCAACTAAAAACTAACAATGAAAAATTACATTCTGAAAATCACGATAGTTACTTTATCTATTCTAACTTTTAATTCTTACGGAGATGATTTAATGCAACTATTCAAATTTGATGATAACGCCATAACAAAATGGTCAAGTTTTGAAAATATCAACGCTGAAAAAGGGCAAGGCGGTAAACTAAATGATGGCGCTAAAGGTTATCCTTTTCATGTTATGCAGCCAGGTGATGCTGTTACGCTTCTTGATGTTAAAGGTGCAGGAATTATTAATAGGATCTGGATGACTCTTGATGAACTCTTTCATAAACCCGAAGAAATGAGAGCTGTTAGAATCGATATTTATTGGGATGACTGTGATAAACCGGCTGTTTCAGCACCAATCGGCGATTTCTTCTGCGCTCCGCTTGGTAAATTAATCGCTTTTGAAAATGAACTTTTCGCAAGCCCGGAAGGCAGATCATTTGTTTCATATATCCAAATGCCCTACAAAAAAGGCGCGAAAATTGTCATTACGAATGAATCTACTAATCAGCATCATAGAATTTTTTACGATGTGAATTTTACCGAATTAAAAAAACAGGACGATAATATTTTATATTTTCACGCAAGCTGGAGAAGAGAAAATCCTACCTCCCTGGGAAACGACTTTCAAATTCTGCCGGAAGTAACTGGGAAAGGTAAATTTATCGGTTCATGCATCGGCGTGATTACTGACAAACGTAATCGCGGATGGTGGGGTGAAGGAGAAGTGAAAATTTATCTTGATAATGATGGGAAATATCCTTCGCTTTGTGGAAGCGGAACGGAAGATTATATCAGCACAGGTTGGGGGCAGGGAAAATTTATCAACCGTTTTCAGGGAAGTTTGATCAGCGATGATAAAGAAGGTTTGTATAGCTTTTATCGTTTCCATATTCCGGATCCCGTTCAATTTAGAGAAAATTGCAAAGTTACAATCCAGCAGATGGGTGGCGTTGCAAAAAAAGAAGTTAAAAAAATGATTGAAGATGGAGTGAAAATAAAACCCGTTTGCGCAATTCTCGGTAGCGGCAAACAATACAATTTTTTTGGAGATACAAATCATAAATTTGAAGATGAACAGTTTAAAGATGACACATGGGTAAATTATTATCGTGAAGATGATTTTTGTGCTACAGCATATTTTTATCTCGACTCACCAACAAATAATTTACCCTTGCTGCCACAACGATAATTATTTAACGATTGAAATGATTGAAAATCACGAATTTTTTTAAAAATAATTTGTCACAAATTATAAACATGAGTGTAATGTTACTTAATTGCAAAATTATTTAATTTTGCCGAGAAATTCTCCTGCCGACCTTGTGTCGGTAGAGAAAAAAATTAAAGATTCAGTGTGGTTTTAGTAGCGCTTTTGTGTTTTTTAATATCAACCCATGACTTCGCAAAGCGCCCGGCGTATGCCTGGGTAGTCGTGGGATTAAAGAACTAAATATTAAATTAACTGTTTCAACAGTTTAAACCCCGGTATTGAGGAATAATAAATCATGAAAACTCTTGTAAAACTTCTCGCTATTATTTTATTGTTATCCGCCTGCTCTAATTTGAGCATTAAAAAAATTGAAAACAAAAATGTCACCCTTGTCTCGCTTCTAAATGAAATGACAGATTTGGAAACGTTAATGGAAGTCCCGGCACCGGATTATAAATGTGTTCAGTTTTCAAGTTACGACCGGAAATCAACTGATCCAAACAACAAATCTGACACCAATTGGTTCGCTAATGGTGATATGGGACAATATATTCGCGTAGAAACAAACAACGGTTCCGTAGAATATGTTATGACAGATGTTGATGGACCGGGTGCTGTAGTGCGAATCTGGTCGGCGATTACGGATACGGAAGGAACAATCAGAATATATCTTGATAATTCAACCAAACCGGAAATAGAAATGTCGATGAACGAATTGCTTTACGGGAAAAATAAATTATTCCCTCCGCCGATTGCCGGAACTCGTGCATTGGGTCGAAATTGTTATATGCCGATTCCTTATGCCAAACATTGCAAAATAACTTTAACGAAAATGGTTTATTATCATGTGAATTGCCGGGTTTATGAGAAGGAAACTAATGTTAAAACTTTTTCTTTAAAACAGCTTGAAGAAAATTTTGATGTTGTGAAAAAAACTATGAAAATTTTAGAATCACCTGAAAAATTACTTTTTAACCCAGTTGATAAAAGTGAATCCAAAGGTACTATTGTTATAAAACCGGGCAATTCTTTTGTCTCAGGAAATGATCTGCCAAATAATGAAAATGAAATTATTTATAACTTTGAATGTAAAATTCTGAAAGGTGATGAAGAACAAACTTTGCGCGGATGTTTACTCGAAATTACTTTTGACAATTCGAAAAAACCGTCAGTTCAGGCTCCTCTCGGTGATTTCTTTGGTACAGCACCGGGACTGAACAAATTTGAATCCCTTCCTCTTGGAGTTCTTGATGACGGTACAATGTATTGTCATTTTCTAATGCCATTTAAGAAAAAAGCTGACTTCAAATTTACAAATACAACAACAAATGAAATATCTTTAAATTTCAAAATTTGCAGCATGCCGTATGAATGGACAGATCGCTCGCAATATTTTTGCGCTAAATGGAGAACTTTATTTAATCAACCAACAAAACCAAGAATCGATTGGACATTGTTCGATTGCAAAGGTAAAGGAAAATATGTTGGGAATATGTATCAAATCAGTAATCCGGTGCCGAATTGGTGGGGAGAAGGCGATGAGAAAATTTATATAGATAATGAAAAATTCCCAAGTACTTTTGGTACCGGAACGGAAGATTATTATGGATACGCTTACTGTTGGTACGACACTTTTTCTCATGCTTATCATAATCAGGCTCGTGTTGACGGCCCGGCAAATTTTGGTCATTCCTGTGTTTCAAGATTTCATTTTCTTGACGCTTTAACTTTTGATGAATCAATAAAATTTGACATTGAAATTTGGCATCATATCAGCACAACTGTTTCAGTGGCTTCAACTGTTTATTGGTATGAACGCCCGGGCGCCGAAGCTGATTTTCCTTTGATAAAGAAAGAACAGCTTGTTGTGCCGGAACTTCCTGAATTGAAGAAAATTCCCGGTGCGATAGAAGGTGAAGAAATGATAATAACAAAAATTACCGGCGGGAAAGTTTCAAGAAAACTCACCGGAGAAAATGGGATCAATCAACAAAAAGTGTTGAATGATACATCAATGTTATTACCCTGTTTGATTACAGGATTTCAGGGGACATCAAGAAGTACCGGCCGCGCGTTATGGTGGATTGATTCTAAAAAAGGTGATGAACTTGAGCTTGAATTTTTATCTGATAAAGAAGGAACTGATGAAATTTTTTATTCAGGCACGCGGGGAAAAATATTCGGTAAGTTTGATTTGTTTATAAATGGAGTACCGGTAAAAGAAACTTTGGATTTATTCGCAAAAAATATTACACCGACAGGTGAAATAAGTCTTGGGAAATTCTTTATTAAAAAAGGAGCAAATAAAATTAAAATTGTAACTAAAGAAAAAAACAGACAAACGGATCTTTTTGTATTAGATTATATTAAAATCGGGAAATTCATCTCTCCGCGATGAATTTCCTGACACCTGACACCTGACACCTGACACCTGACACCTGACACCTG
>JAOZNZ010000277.1 GCA_029933535.1 bacterium
TTGCAGCCACATTTGTGTTTGCTTGTATACCATTACAAACTTGACATGACACTAGGCAAAAGTATTATTCCCGCCAAAATTTTCATAATCGATAATGTCCGGTGTTTCAAAGCTGTGATTTGCGTCTAATTAGACGTTACTCGAAAAGGGGTCAGCCGTGAAACGGCATTAAAGTCCCCCTTTATGAAAGGGGGAATTGCTTTAGAACGGAAAACCAAACATATCCGCCCGAAAAGGGCGGAACAAACAACGAAAGAGGTTATTTATAACCATTGTTTTGCATTGATTGTCGAATAAATGTACCGTCCTTTTCGGACGGAATACGTTTATTAATCATCTCCTTGCGTTAAAACGCAAGGCTAATTACTTTCGCCGCTTTGCGGCTGAACCCTTTTCGAGCAACCCTTAATTAGGGACGCTCGAAAAGGTTGGTACGTCATTTCAGCATAATCTAATTCCAACATTCCAACATTCCACCCCTTTCCCCCTTGTTAAAAAACGGCTTAATCAGTATAATAATACCAGAATAACTTAATGGGTATAATAATACCTGAATAACTTTAAATAATATTGTAAAATGAATACATATAAAAACAAAAATATCTTTTTCCTCGGCGTGGATATAGGTTCCACTACTTTTAAAGCTGTACTGCTTACCCAAAAAGGTAAAGTACACCATACGATTTACACGAGAACTAAACCTATGCCTGATGCAATTCTCAGTTGCTCAGGTGAATGTCATAAATGCGGCCGATGCAATCTCGGCGCTATAAGTAAAACAATAGATGATTTTCTCGCTTCTGCAGGAATCGACAGAAAAAATGTTGCCTGTACGATTACCACCGGAAGTCAAATTGTTGATGGACTTGTTGACTTTATAAAATATGACGCTTATGTCAGCGAAGTTTCCGCGCATGTATCCGGCGCGAAACACTATTACCCTGATGTTAAGTGCATTCTTGATGTTGGCGGGCAGGACAGTAAAGCGATGCTTTTTGACGAAGATATGCAGATGTGGATGTCAAAAATGAGTGGAATTTGTGCTGCGGGAACCGGAGCTTTTCTTGACAGTGTTGCCGCAAAACTTAATGTACCTGTAGAAGATATGGACGAGAAAGTCAACTACGATTCCAAACTTCAGGTTTCTTCAATTTGTGCCGTTTTAAGTGCAACATCAGTTAATAAATTTAAAAATCGTTACCCGCTTGGCGATATTATCGGTGCGGCTTGCAGAGCGCAGGCGAGAACAGTAATGTCCGGAGTTGGTGAACTTTTTCTTGATTATAAAGGTCCTATTGTTTTTCAGGGTGGTGTAGCGTCAAATAGTGCGGTTGGATATTATTTAAAAGAAATCACCAATAACGAAATCATTATTCCTGAATTTCATCAGGTTATGGGTGCTCTTGGTGCTGCTTGCCTTGCCGCAGAACTTTACGAGAAGAAAAAGAAAAAAGATACAAGTGATGAAGAAAAAAGTATGTTTAAAGTCGGCATGGATGAGCTGCAGCAAATAATTGAAACTATTGAAGATACTCCTCTTGCCAGAAAACTTGGTGGACTTAAAAACAAACTCTTTGTTCATAAAAAAGAAAACGGCAGCGAAAAAATAGGTATTCCAAGCATTAAACAAGTGAAAGAAGCTATTGGAGACGCTCACCTTATTCGCGAATTCACTGACCTTTTTGATACACTCATTCTACGAAAACCGGTTACCGATAAAGGATATTTTAAAAAATCAATCGCTATGCGAGCAAATATAACCCGTCGCGAACTTTTTTCAAGAAATAGAGACGTTCCTGTAGTGTGGAGAAATCTTTTTTATCCTCCGGAAATCCTTAACGCTTTTGGTGTTAGAACAATAACTCTTGAAACGTATGCTGCTTTTAGAGCGCGTAATCCAAAAAAACTTCAACGATGTTTTGATAGAGCCGCTTCAAAAGGTTATTCGGCTGAAACATGCTCTTTCCTGCGTGTGCTTGAAGGTGATGAACAATTACAGAAACCTGATTTTGCTATTACAACTTCCGAACCCTGTCAACAAGGCGAAAGAATTTTTTCCGATCTTGTTAGAAGTTACGATCTTGGTGATAAATATTACACGCTCCACACTCCTTATAAGTATAGCGAACACTCTGTTGCGCAACTGGTGAGCGGGTTGAAAGAATCTGTTAAAGCAATGGAAAAAGCATTTGGGTATAAACTTGAACCCGATAAACTGGCAGAAGCATGTGAATTTTCAAATCAGGCACGTGATTATGCTATGCAAGCTAATGAAATCAGATTTACAAGTCCACCACTTATTCGCGGCAGTGAAGCAATATTAAATGCGCTTGTCTTTTCTCCGGGCTGGGGAAAACCAGAATTTGTTGAACTTCAGAAAACTTTCCGTGATGAACTTCTGGAAAGAAAAAAAGAAGTGGAATTATATACTAAAATCGAAGATACTCACAGACTTGTATGGCTTCATCTTCCACCGTTTTACAGCAAGAAGTTGATGAATTTTATTGAAGAAACTAACGATGCACCAATAGTTTTTGAAGACGTTAATCATGTTGGATGGGAACCTCTCGATGTAAATGATCCATTTGTAAGTCTTGCAAAAAAAATCTTAACCGTTGGTTTTCTCGATCCGGAACTCAGAGTTAAAAAAATCGCCGCCAGCGTTGCTCATGGAAAATTTACAGGATGTATTCTTTATAATCACATGTTTGGCAGATGTTCGATGGCAGACAGCAGTTTTATTAAACACTTGAAAGAAGAATTAAAAAAAGTTAAAGTCCCACTACTGGTTCTTGACGGCGATTGTTTAGATGAAACAACCGATCCTTGCAGTACATACACAAAAGTAAGCGCGTTTGCTGAATCTCTGAATGTGAAACGCTTCAATAGTATGTTCGGGAAGTAAAATTAGTATAGTAACCAAAGCATCTTGCTTTGGGTTGGTAGCTCAAAGTTATTTCCGCAATGGTGTTAGAAAAGTAAAAAAAATTGAATATCCCTAACGAAGTAACATGTACTCATGGTCATATCGCCCAGCATGCGCTGGGTGCTTTGCAAACACGGAATATCCAATTTTCAAGTAAAGTCGAAAATAAAGAAAGACACAAATTAACCGTGTTGCTACGCGTGTTCAGTGTTCAATTTAATTCGATTTAAGAACAAGGAACACCGATTTAAGATTTCAGAAGATAATTATGAATTAAAATCAAAAATCGTTAATCCTTGTTCGATGTTTGCTCTCAAATTCCCCTCCTTACAAAGGAGGGGTGCCCGAAGGGCGGGGTGCTTCTTGACCTTGACCTTTAACTTTCAACTTTCGGCCTTAGACCTTAGATCCCCGACGATGCCTGGGCGAGCTCTTTGCCCATAATGTCCAAAAAACAACCAACTGAAAAAATGAAAACTCTAACCTTCCTACTCTTTATCCTTATAATGGCTGAAATATCATGTGCAACTGTTGAACTACCGGACAATTATTCTTTTCAAACTACTAATGTCATCATGCGGGACGGTACCGCACTTGGAACGGACCTTTATTTACCGAAAAAGAAAGGGAAATTCCCCTGCATTATTGCCCGCACACCATATGACAAAAACACTGATGTCGTTTTGCCGATGGTAATGCCTTTTATCGATGAAGACTTTGCTGTTGTTGTTCAGGATTGCAGAGGAAGATTAACTTCTGAAGGAGAATTTTTTCCGTTTATTGATGAAAGAAAAGACGGACTTGATACTGTTAAATGGATACGCAAGCAAAAATGGGCAAATGGAAAAATTTCCGGTTTTTCGGGAAGTTACGGCGGTTATACTCAAATTGCAATTGCTGATGCACTTGATTTTGCGACTTTGCATGTTACAGCCGGAAACATTTATGAAATAATTTATCCTTATGGAATTTTTTCCCCGAAAACCGTTTTTACATGGGGATTTATGATGGATACTCCCCAGGTTGAATTTGATGTCAAAAACGCTTATAAAATTTTACCCCTTTCGAAAGCGGATGTAAAAACATATGGCAAAACAAATAATTTTGTAAACGAATATCTTAAACACGAATCTTATGACGATTTTTGGAAACAACAAAACTTTACCGAATTTATTAAATGCCCGGTGCTCAGTATGGCTGGCTGGTACGATATGTTTGTCGGCCCGCAGTTCGAAGATTTTTTAGCACTGGATGAAAAAACAAGCGCAAAAAGCAGAATGATTGTAGGTCCGTGGTGCCATGGAAATCAGGTTATTGAAAAAGACTATGGCGGAGAAAAGAAAACAGGGAACCGTGAACTGATTAATAATCAATTTATTATTGCGGGACTGAAAGGAGAAAAAATTGATAAATTCTTCGTACATCCATACAAAAATACCAAGTATAACCTATTCATAATGGAACGGAATGAGTACGTCGGCAGCGAAGTCTGGCCGCCCGAAGAAACAACCCTCACGAAAGTTTATCTTTGCAGCGGAGAGAAGCTGTCAAAGAAAAATCAAAAGAAGGAGTTGTCATTAAAATACACTTATGATCCTGCAAAACCATTTCCAAGTCTTGGAGGAAGTATCTTTGGTGAAAATGTAGGTCCCGCAGACCAGTCGTCAACTACATCCCGGACAGACCAGCTTGTTTTTGATATGCAAATTAAAAATAAACCGTTAACTTTGCTCGGACCGATAAGCGCGGAATTATTTATTGAGACTAGTGCAAAATGCACGGATTTTTATGTAAGCTTACAGGATGTGTTTCCAAAAGGACCAATTGTAAATATACAAACCGGCGGAGCTAAATTTATTCCAAATGGCAAGAAAAATCCACAAAAATTAGACGTTAAAATATGGCCGACGGGTTATCAAATTAATCCCGGACATAAATTAAGGATAGTAATCACATCAAGTTATTTTCCGTCTTACAATAGAAATTTGAATACCGGTGAGCCGATTTTTTCAGCAGAAAAAATGGTGAAAGCCAAGCAAAAAATATATGTTGGCAGTAAATTCCCTTCATCAGTTACAATACCGGTTTACAATAAGTAATTTGCGATACATGACACTAGTTCAACAAACAGGTATCGTGTCAATTATACAATGGCAATATTC
>JAOZNZ010000961.1 GCA_029933535.1 bacterium
ATCCGGAGAGTCTATCTTGCTTAAAGGACTCATAACGGATATCTCAATGTCAATGTCCTTTAATTCAGAAGATTGTACAGGTGGAAATCTCGGGTCTTCGGTGGACGCATTACACGCATTTTCGCGAACCGTTTCGGCAAGCGGAGCAACACCTTCGATGTAGCCGATACATCCGCGCAATTGTCCTTTTTTGTGAAGAGTAACAAACGCGCCTGCTTTTTCTTTCAGCCGGGGAGTAAGATTATAATTGGTTAAATTTGGTTTGCCTTTCCCTTCGACGTGCATTGTTAAAGTATCGCGAGCGATTTTCAACAAAGATTTTTTTTCCTCTTCTGTAAGGGGAGTTGCATCATTATTTTTTTGTTTCATTTCATCTTTACCATTTTTTGTTTTTGGGGTTGTATAAAATTCGGCGGCAGCGTAGGAAACGCTGTGCTGATAATCATTTTCCATATCTCCGGATTTATAATAACATAATTTTTCGCCAATTGTGTTTTCAGGAAGTGCAGCGGTAAGAATTGCGAAAGCCCATTTTCCGCAGCAAGTTATGCCTGTTTTTTTGACATAATCAAAAATTCCGTTAGTATCTTTGGCGAGAATTAAATCAAGTAGCCCCGTGTCAAGTTTTGTGATGCTTTCGGAAATATTGCTCTTAAATGGCATATAGCCGAATGAGGCACCGTAGTGCGTGAAATCACCGCTTGCGATAATTATGTCATCCGGACCTGTTTTTTCAGCGATGAGTTTTCCAATAGTAACTGCATCGTCCGGGATAACATCGCCGATTATCAGAGGCACAATAGAAAAATTTGATAAAATTGTCTGTAAAAAGGGCAGTTGTATTTCTAATGAATGTTCACGAATGTGCGCCTGGGGAATATTTCCGATTAACGGACTTTTTTGCAATTCTGATACAACTTTCTTATCAAGTGAAACATATCCCAGCGGAGTTTCATACGCATCAACATCTGCAATTGACGCACCTTTAAAAGCAGCGTAGTGAGACGGCGCAAGAATAAACACACGGTTAATCTTCTCGCCTTCAAGCTGCTTGTAACTGTAAGCCGCGCATCTGCCTGAATAAGCATAACCGGCGTGTGGAACGATCAAAGCATTAACTTTCCTGTTTTTGGAAATGTTTTTTGCCTGAGCAAGATAACGGTCTATTTCACTCGATAATGCGGATTTATTCGCTGTGTACCAGCTCCCTGCAATTGCGGAACGTCGTATTTTCAATTGTGTATTCATAGTTTTATCTCCCTGACATGCTGCACATAGCAAAACAAAGAAGCAGT
>JAOZNZ010000962.1 GCA_029933535.1 bacterium
GCTCCGACACTTCATAACCAACAAACATAAAATTGTATCATAATTATTTTAAAATAAGAATGTCTGAATAAGACAGATTTTTTTAAATTCAGACGTTTTTACTTAAAAATATGTCAATTTATATATTTAGTCAAAAATATTAGAATGTGCTTAATGTTGAGCGCTTCCATCCGGCAGAAGTTTTTATATAAATGTAATTGTCATCCCAGGCAATACTTCCTTCGGTTCCATTAGAATCTGCCGATCCCGTTGGTGTGTATTTTTCTCTGACACGAAACTGTGAATAGCCGTTGGCGCCTTTAATATCAACTTTTGCTTCCGGCGCGGAAGTTCCGAATCCAACATCGCCGTTAAAATAATTTGAAACGGAAGTTGCCGCATAAACGCCGTACATACCATCTGGAATAGTTGCAGTACCGAGCAAAGCGTATGTGTGATTTTCAGCATAAATAGGATCCTGGATGGCTATCCCTGCACTTTTAATTGTTGTACCTCCGCTTAGGTAATACCACACGTAAGCCCCATAAGAATTAGAAGTAACTCCACCACCAGGACCGTTAAATCCATGATAAACACTGAACTTACCGGCCATACTATTAATTATAGTTCCCGTTGAAGCATTGCCGGCAGCCCCGCACACTCCCCTCATTTCTTTTATGGTTCCCGGCGATTGATTTTCAGCGTTTCCCTGAAAACCAACAGCGCGATTGTAAGTCCAGTTGTTCGAGCTGGTTACTAATAAAAACGCATTACCGGCGTAGTATTGTTTAATGCCTTGAGGTTGTTGAGCCGGTTTAACTCTTAAAGCCATTTCTAATGCGTTATCAGATAAATCCACGTATGGAGGACCGCTATAAACATAGTTTGTTGTATCCTGAATTATAAGCACGGTACTATTTGTCAGATTCATATCCGATGTTGTTTTTCCGTTGCCGAATTTCACGTTTCCATTAACTTCAAGCGGCACTCCGGGATTATCAACTCCGATTCCCACTTTTTCATTGACAGTAATTATACCTGCATTTGTGATGTCGTTACCATTCATATTGTGAATTTGTGTAAAAGTAGTTGCCTTTGCCGCACATGTGAAAAGAACAGCAGTTAATACGAATAGTGATTTTTGTAATATACTCATTTTTCTCCTTTTTTAATTAAGTTTAAATAAATTAAATAATTAATGTCCGTTAAAACGATTGTGTAAACCGGTGTTCAAACCTACAATTTTCTTCGGGAATTTCCGAGAATCCATAATAAAATCCCCCACCTTAACGGGCACCCCCTTTAATAAGGGGT
>JAOZNZ010000278.1:0-1166 GCA_029933535.1 bacterium
GAATACTCGGGATGTGCCACATTTGTAAGGAGGGGATTTTAGCTGATTGCTTACGCCGGTTTGCGGCGTTAAAGTCCCCCTTTTTAAAGGGGGTTGGGGGATTTAGAAATTTAGGAATAAACAAATCATTAATTTTAACTAATTTTAAAATATGAAAAAAAATATTATTATTACAATTGTTATAACAGCATTCTTTTTTGTCGAATGCAATGTTTTATTTGCTGACATACAACCGTTAAAAGTAAGCGATAACGGCAGATTTTTAACTAAACTTAACGGTGATCCCGTTTTCCTAAACGCTGATACTTGCTGGAAAATTGCCTGGAAGTTAAAAAAAGAAGATGTTGATTTTTATTTGAATAAACGAAAAGAACAAAAGTTCAACGCAATAGGTGTAGATGCTTTCCCCGATGAAAAGGCACCTGCCAATAAGTATGGCCAATATCCGTTTGATATTGTAAAAGGAAAATTTGATCCACTCAAACCGATAATTAAAAAAGGATATGATTACTGGGATCATTTGGAATTTATTATTGATAACGCTGCCGAAAAAGGAATATATGTAATCCTACTGCCGGCTTGGGGATCCCGCGTAGCAGGCGCCTATGGCAGTGGCAAACCGAATGGCGAAATTATTTTTGACAAAACAAAGGCTTATAAATATGCTTTATGGATTAGTAAAAAGTTTAAAGATAAAAAAAATATCATCTGGATGATTGGTGGTGACCGAAGTGCTGTTTATGGCAAAAATGATTATAGAAGCGTATTTAGAGCTATGGCCAAAGGAATTACAGATGGTTACGACAAAAATCCGGTTTTAATTAGTTATCATCCCCAAAAATGGGCGCCAAATTCTTCCACGTGGTTTCATAACGAATCCTGGCTCTCCTTTAATTCGGTTCAGGATCAGCCAAGCGATCAGATTAACGCGATTACAAAAGACTGGAAGTTAAAACCCGCAAAACCTGTCTGGCTTTTTGAAGGAGGATATGAAGGTAGACACGATGGCGTTTATAAAGATTGGCAAATTCGTTTTCAAGCATATCAAACTGTTTTCGCGGGAGGATTCGGAGAAACCTATGGCAATATGGCCATTTGGGATTTTCCTGAAAATTGGAAAAAACACCGTGATGACACGGGCGCCAATCAACTGCAGCATCTTGTTT
>JAOZNZ010000278.1:1176-5060 GCA_029933535.1 bacterium
AAAGAGTACCTGACCAGTCGCTGCTGCATGGCGATACCGGCAAAATGTCTGGCAATGAAGGCGTCTTTTCTACTTGTATTGTTGCGACACGCAGTAAAAAAGGAGATGTTGCCATGATTTACACAAGCGGCATAAAAAGTGTTATAACTGTTAAAATGCACCTTTTGGAAGGTCCTGAAATGTTTGCTTCCTGGTTCAGTCCGCGATCCGGCAAATGGAAGATTCTCGGGAGTGAGACTAATAAAATGATAAAGTATGAGAAGAATATTCGCAGCGGAAAAAAAGCTCTTGATTATCAATTCTGGGTTCCCGGTCACCCGGATAAAAGTGAGGATTGGGTGTTAGTTTTATATAATAAGGAATTAAAAGGCAGAATAAAATAATTAACTAAAAAGGAGAAATTATGAAAATATTTGCTCTAAACTCAAAAAAATTGGTCGCTTGCGTTGTAGCGGTAATCCTTTCTTCAGGCTACTGCTTTTCCTCTGAAATTGTATTTATGGATACTTACGATAATACAGAAGAAGGCTTAATAAACGACGATATATATGCTGAAGGAAGACAATCCGGTACAATCACCCCATTAGAATATTTAGGCGATAGTGTACCTGACACTGGTGACGGTTCATTGTTACACGCCTTTATAGGTAATTCCAACTACCCGGGCTCTCTGTTTTTTGATAATCCGGCTCGATGTACATTCGTTTCCCCAGATCACAATTTCACAGACCTTTCTACTAATTTTAATATAGAATTTGACCTTAGACTTTACCGCCAAAGCAGTTGGGCAGGTTTTTCTCTGCATATAGGAGCCGAAGATGTACAAGATATCAGATATGAAAAAAATGGGTTTTTCTGGTGGTTTCAAAAAGGAAATGAACAACTTTTGTCTCAAGGTAAAATCGCAGGAACCGGAGTTAATAGCTTCGAGTGTAGTGAACTTCAAAAACTTGAAGAAGAAAGTGTTCATGTAAATTGCATTGTATCAGTTGACAGTTTTGGAGGAACCGACAAAGCAATTACAGCATGTTTTATCAACGGTGAACCGATTACAGCGCATCAGAAAAGTGGAGCTGTCGGATACGGAACAGTTATTGAATTAAACACTGCTTTGACAAACAATTATATTACTATCGGCTTAGAGAAAGGCGCATCTTGCAGCGCTGAAGTAGATAACTTTATTATTAGAAACACAACAGCAACGATTTCTCAACAAGCTTGGACAAATGATGCTGGTTCATTGATTAATTTCAATAAGGCATACACACACGCAATCAATTGTGGTGGTGGAGACGTTATGATCAACGGCGTGCAATTTACCGGCGCGCCTGACGCTGGCACTCCTTATGATCCCGTCAACACAAACTGGGCGTTTCTGAATTATGGCAACGGCTTGGGCGCCGGCTTAGGAAGTGACAGCACGATTATCGCCGGCGATGGCGCGGCTCTTGCTACCAACAATTTCTATTCAATAGTTAGCTCGACGTTAATGCTTTATAACCTTACACCGGGTATGGAATATACCTTGACTTTGTATAACAATTCGTCAACAAATTCACTTGACTCATGTTTGGTACCGTCTGACAGCCAGGCGACTATATCAGTAATGGATCAAAACCAAGGCAATGGCAACATTTTCAGATACACATATATTGCTCCGTCAAACGGTGTGTTTTCTATGACTTTTGACAATTCACCCGTCAATTCCAACGACGCTGCAGATAACTGGCGGCTTTATGCTTTTAGCAATGAAATTGCAGATAACGGACCTGTTTTGGCTGTAACTCCTGCAATCCTTAACTTTAACGCTATTATAGATGATTCTACAAATGCTGAACTTTTAGTTGAAAATATTAGCGGTGGTACAGTTTCAGGAAATATAACCGGTATTTTAGAACCTTTTTCTATAAGCACAAACTGGTATTCAGCAACTTCTAACAGCCCTTCAACTCTAACAGTTGTTTTCAGTCCAACTGAAGAAGGCAACTTCACAAATGTTATCCACTTTTCGGGTACCGGAGGAAGCCAGGATGTAACATTAATTGGTGAAGCAATACCTGAATGCTCGTTATTTATGGGATTTTTGTCAATTGCGGGCTTGTTGGTAAGAAAATTAAGTATTGAAACATAGATTTACCACCCAAATCCTGCCATTTTTACAAAATGTTGATTACATGGCTTGGAAAGCTCGATCCCGATTAATCGGGATCGAGTTTTTTTTATTTGAAAGAAAAGGCTCTTGACCAGAAAAAAGTATTATGCTATTCTTAAATATAGTAAATTTATTAATCATAATCCAATATTTTTATGAGCATTAAAAATTTAGACATTGATTCCCGACGCGGCTTAAAACGTGGGGAAATAATGCTAAATATTATGAATGACAGTTGCGAAATCATTACGCAGGACAATCCGTCAGTTATTCCCTTGCATACTCATAGTTTTGATGAACTTGTTCTTGTCATCGGTGGATCTGCTATTCACATAGTTGATGATCAGGAATACCCTATAATTCGCGGAAATGTTTTTGTTATTAGTGGAAAACAAAAGCATGGATATATTAATACGAATCACCTTAAATTAGTTAATATTATCTATCAACGCGATTTTTTTAAAACTTTAAAAATAAAATATACGAATTTGTCCGGTTTTAATACACTTTTTGTTCACGAACCATTTTATCGTAAAAACCATCAATTTAAATCAAAGTTACATTTGAATTCTCAACAATTACAGGAAATAATGATGCTCTTAAACTATATGCTTCTTCAACAGAAAAATAAATGGGCAGGAACAGCGGCAATTAAAAAATGTGCTTTTGAACTGATAATTATTAACATTTGCAAATACTTTTCTGAAATTACATCTCCAAAACCAAAAGCTTTTCTTAAAATTAGTTTGGCAATAGATTATATCGAACAAAATTTCAGCAAATCAATTTCAAATGAATTTCTCGCAAATTTAACCGGTATGGCATACAGCTCGTTTAGATATTCATTTAAAAAAATAACAGGATTGGCTCCCATTGACTACCTCATAAAATTAAGAATAGAAAAAGCTGTCGAAATCATGGGGAAAAATAATAATATACGTGTTACTGATGTCGCTTTTAACACCGGCTTTGATAACAGCTCGTATTTCACAAAACAATTCAGAAAAATTGTTGGTGTTTCTCCTATTACTTACTTGAAAAATCAACGTTTGTTGAAATAAATAAATCCACACCAGAAATTAAATGAATACTTTCTTTACATTAGCTTTATTAACTATTGTCTGTTTAGCATTATCTGCTAGAGGAAAAAAACACGATTGGGAAAATCAAACGGTTATCGGACGTAATAAACTTCCCGCACATTGCACTTTGATCCCTTTTGCTAACATAAATAACGCGTTGAAAGGTAATATCAAATCTTCCGTATATTATAAATCATTAAATGGTAACTGGAAATTTCATTGGGTTAAAAATCCTGAGAAAAGACCAGTGGACTTTTATAATAATAAATTCGATGATAGTAATTGGAAATCTATTCCCGTGCCTTCTAACTGGCAGCTTCATGGATATGGAACTCCTCTTTATAGTAATGTCACATACCCTTTCAAAAAAAATCCCCCAAAAGTTACGGATACTCCGGATAAAAAGTGGACCGCTTATGACGCGCGGAATCCCGTTGGTTCTTATCGTACCATTTTTAAAGTTCCGGAAGACTGGACTGAACGGCGAGTCATCATTCATTTTGCCGGTGTGCAAAGTGCGTTTTATTTATGGGTTAACGGTAAAAAAGTGGGTTACAGTCAGGGGAGTATGACTCCCGCGGAATTTGATATTACACCGTATCTGAAATCCGGTGAAAATCTTCTCGCTGCTGAGGTTTATCGATGGTCTT
>JAOZNZ010000279.1 GCA_029933535.1 bacterium
TTGCGACATGGCATTTCGGGAATCTGATGCCGGATTTAACACCGTTAATATTCAGCAAAAATGTATAAGCCCCCGGCAAATGTCTTCTCAATAATTCTGAAATTTCTTTTGGTATTTCTCCGGCGATTCGAAATATCATCTCCCAACTTCCGACATGATAAGCAAAGGGCTTATCTATTGGTCTGTCCTTTGCAATATAAATTTTTTGAACCGCTGAAGGCATGTCCGCGCGTGCGGCAATTCCGTAAACGGTTTCCGTTGGAAAAATCACGAGTTCGCCGCGTTTGACAGCTTCCGCCGCCGGTTTAATTTCATCGGTTAAGTTTAGTGTATCTGATTTTACAGAAATTTTTATAGCCATTTTTTTAACTCTTCAAAATTTCTACAAAATAGAAGCAATGTCTGCATCGCTTAACGCAATTATCCGTGCCGCAAGCCACGCCGCGTTCTTTGCGCCATACTTGCCTATGGCAACAGTCGCTACGGGAACGCCGGGAGGCATTTGCACCGTGGAAAGCAGCGCGTCAAGACCGCCAAGAGTTCCTACACTTAATGGTACTCCAATAACCGGAAGCTTAGTGTTTGCAGCAACTGCTCCGGCGAGATGAGCTGCCAGCCCTGCCCCGGCGATTAAAACTTTTATACCTCTTGAAGCGGCTTTCCCCGAATAATCAGCCACTTCTGTCGGGGTTCTATGTGCTGACATTACATTTACCTCATAACCAATGCCCAATTTATCCAGTGTTTTAAGGCAATCAGCCATAACAATTTCATCGGAAGTGCTTCCATAAAGCACGCCAACCAACATTTTTTTCATAAAAAACTCCATTTTCAATTATGCTTTGCTCAAATATCGCTTTTTTAGTATAATAAAAAAGCCTTTACATGTAAACAAGCAAATTTATAACAAGCCATAAAAAATATATATGTCTGAAAAAAAACGAATAGTAATCACCGGAATCGGCACAATGGCCTGCACAGGTGTGGGCGTTGACGTTAATTGGGATAATCTGATTAACGGTCGTAGCGGTATTGATAATATATCATATTTTGATACAAGCGATTATCGTGTCCATATTGGCGGTGAAGTTAGAGATTTAGATCCTACGCAATACGGCTTTACTCCAAGAGACGCTCAAAGATATGACCGAAGTGTTCTTCTTGGTGTGTCAGCTGCAACGGAAGCAATTAATGATGCCGGTTTGGATTTTGAGTCTCGCGGTGAAAATCTTGATGTCGGGGTAATCGTAGGTACCGGAATGGGCGGAGTTGCTAATATTTCTAAAATGTCCATGGTTATCGTAGAAAAAGGCCCGGCAAGAGTAACTCCTTTCCTCGTTCCTTCGGGAACACCTGAAGTGACCGCACACACTGTAGCACTAAAACATGGGATCCACGGCGCGACTTTCGGTGTCAATACCGCTTGTGCAGCAGGAACAGATGCTATTATCACAGCAGTAAAAAGACTCCAATACGGAAATGAAAATATTATTATCGCAGGCGGAGCTGAATCAGCAGTCTGTGAAATTTCCTTTGCTGCATTTGGGAATATGAAAGCCTTGTCACAATGGGACGGCGATGGCGATCCTAAAAGAGTTTCCAGACCCTTCGAAAAAAATCGCTCGGGATTTGTTATGTCTGAAGGATCTGGTATATTAATCCTCGAAACTCTTGAACACGCAAAATCGCGTGGTGCTAAAATCTATGCCGAAATCGTAGGTTGCGGCCAAACGACTGATGCGTACCACATGACCGCTCCGGAACCTTCAGGTAAATATGTAACTCTCGCAATGGAAATGGCGCTAAAAGAAGCTAATATCTCTCCAGAAACTGTCGGATATATCAATGCGCACGGTACGTCCACTAAATACAATGATAAAACAGAAACTATAGCAATTAAAAATACCTTTGGCGATCACGCGTTCAAACTGTGGGTCAGTTCTACAAAATCTATGACAGGGCATATGGTTGGCGGATGTGGCGGAGTTGAAGCAATGGTCTGTATGAAAGTTCTTGAAACAGGAATTATTCCTCCGACAATTAATTATGAAGTGCCTGATCCTGAATGTGACCTTGATTACGTGCCAAATAAAGCGCGCGAAAAGAAAGTTAATGTTGTGGCTTCAAATAATCTCGGATTCGGCGGACACAACGCTGTGCTGCTGTTTAAAAAATTCGAAGGATAAATTGACCTTTAGAAAAATTCGCCCGCTGTGAACGCACCACCGGTAAGTGTATCTGCTGCGCCTTTTAAAAGAACAGCAGGTGCGGCTGCAAGACCTATAAACAGTCCGGTAATTGCTCCCCCGGTTGATTTCATTGTTCTGTAAAAAACTGTGTCTTCTTCTTCGTTAAAATATTCTATACCGCCATTTACTCCTGCTACAGGACCGATTATTATAAATACCGGTGAGGCTAACATTTCCAACGGACCGTAAGAAAGATTTTGCCATGTCCAGTCGTGATCAACGGTGAACATCGGAATCGGTTCGCCAGCCGCAAAACTTTGTGTGGCTGAGCATAATACAATGGATACAACTGTTAATAATAAAAACTTTTTCATAATACTCCCCGGTTACCTTTTTTGTTTATTAAATGGAGAAGTTAATCTTTTACTCTAACTATTATAAAGAACTTCATTAAAAAGGTCAAAGTGAAAACTATTCCGGTTACAGCAGCAGTAATTAAAAACAATGGGAAAATTCTCATCGCTAAGCGGAAAAGCAGCTTGTGCGGTAACCCGGGCTGGGAATTCCCCGGCGGAAAAGTTGAATATGGAGAAACCTGTGAAACGTGCCTGGCAAGGGAAATCTACGAAGAATTTGGCGTGGAAATCGAAGTCGGTGATTTTATTATCGAATCGGAGTACAAAACAAATAATAAAATCATTCGTCTTATGGCTTTTGACGCAAAAATTTTGTCAGGTATAGTTACACCTTCCGAACACGAAGAAATCGCTTTCGTTACGCCTGAGGAACTCTTAAATTATAATCTGTTACCCGCTGATGTTCCAATCGCCCGGGAAATCGTTAGCCGTACGGCTAATTAGATAGTGCTCAAAAAGGATTGTTGAAGTAAGACGCGCTTCCCAGCGCGTCATATTGGCAAAAAAATTGGTGGCAATTAGAGTACGTCATGTCGACCTTTTAAACCTGCGTATGCCTGGGCCAGAGCACTTGTTTAGTAAAAAGTAAGCCGAAAGACAACTTGTTCATGATTAAAAGAGCAATATATGAATAACCAGTTAAGTATTTATATCCATATTCCCTTTTGTGAAAAAAAATGCTCATATTGCAATTTCCCAAGCGCTGCAGGTGAAAACATTCTTTTCCAACCATATTTTAATGCGCTGCAAAAGGAAATTATTACTACTGCTGAAATTCAAAATAAACTTTCAGGTAAAATAAACGTGACTTCTGTTTTTTTTGGCGGCGGAACGCCTTCAAGCGTGCCGGTGAAATTTCTTTTAAAAACTCTTGAAACGCTTCACGAAAATTTTTCTATAAACAATGACGCAGAAATATCTGCTGAATGCAACCCGAATTCGCTAACAAATAAATTCGCCGATTTAATTCTTGAAGCAGGTGTGAATAGATTCAGTCTGGGAGTTCAATCGCTTGATGACAACGAATTGGTTAAACTTGGCAGGCTTCATAATTCAAAAAAAGCCGAAACGGCATACAAACTTTTACGCGATGCCGGCGCAAAAAATATTTCAGCAGATCTTATTTACGGAATTCCGGAACAAACAAAAGAATCTTTTAAAAACAATTTGAAATGCATTGTTAAAAAATGGAAACCTGAACATATTTCCATTTATTCTTTAAGCATTGAACCGGGAACTCCATTTCATAAATGGAAAAAAAACAAAACTAAAAATTGGCTGTGGCCTGATGATGACACTGTAATGAATTGGTTCATTTACGCAGAAAAATATTTGTCCGCAAATTCATACCCGCGTTACGAAATTTCAAACTTCGCGAAACAGGGCTTTGAGTCAGTTCATAATACAACTTATTGGGATACAACAAAAAATTATATCGGTTTTGGCGCCGCGGCACATTCGTTTTGCTGCATAACCAACGGTACTCCGAGAAGGAGATTTTGGAACGTCAAGTCGATAGATAAATATATAAAAAAAATAAATGCCGGGGAAAAACATAGATTTTTCAGTAAACAATTGAATCCTAAACAACAAATCGGCGAAAAAATCTATCTCGGATTACGGCTCACTAAAGGTGTAAAACTAATCCCGGAAGAAGAAAAACTTTTTGAAAAAGAAATACTACAACAAATAAAACTCGGACTGATTAAAAAAAATAAAAATAATAATATCGCTCTCACTAAAAGAGGAGCCCAAATCGCTAATACTGTAATGGCGGAATTTGTATAAAATAAGTTAGAAAATTGCATAGCTAATCTAACCGTCAAACTTTTAACCTTCCAACTTAAAACTGTCCCATATGTCCCATATGTCCCATATGTCCTAAATGTCCTAAATGTCCAACATAAAAAATGTATAAATCCATAAAAAACATCGCCGAATCAGAGCTTGTGGTCAGTAGATCTCGCTTTCTCGGATTCGCACTTCCCGCGGATAATGTTCCCGCAGTTCAGAAATTTATTCGCGATTGCTCTGCGCGTTATCCCGATGCAGCACACTGCTGCTGGGCATATAAAACAGGATTCCCGGAAAAACCTCAGGAATATTATAGTGATGCCGGTGAACCAAGTGGATCAGCCGGGCGACCGATATTAGGAATGATTTCGCATTTTGAACTGCAAAATGTTATAATTGTAGTAATTAGATATTTTGGCGGCGTAAAATTAGGAATTCGGGGTTTGATTGATGCTTACGCCACATCTGCGCGCATGACAATTGAGAATGCTGAAATAATAACCAAACGGCAAATGGAAGCACTGAAAATCCGCTTGCCGTATTCGCTTTATGACACTATAAAGCACGAAGTAGAAATTGCCGGAGGAACTTTAAATAATCCGGTATTTGAAACGGATATAATTTGTGAAATAAATGTGCCGAAAGAAAATGCCAAAA